>NZ_JARVST010000027.1:0-274083 GCF_030209055.1 Pseudomonas sp. lyk4-TYG-107 | reverse complement strand
GGCGAGCTGACACTCGGCCATTTGAGTGGTGAAAAGCATGCGCTTGGCTTTAGCTTTTTCTGTGGGAGCTGGCTTGCCAGCGATGGCGGCCTGATAGCCGACCAATTTCTACCTGAATACACCGGGTTCAACCTGTGGGAGCGGGCTTGCTCGCGAAGGCGGCCTGACAGCCGACCAATTTCTACCTGAATACACCGGGTTCAACCTGTGGGAGCGGGCTTGCTCGCGAAGGCGGCCTGACAGCCGACCAATTTCTACCTGAATACACCGGGTTCAACCTGTGGGAGCGGGCTTGCTCGCGAAGGCGGCCTGACAGCCGACCAATCTCTACCTGAATACACCGGTCTCAACCTGTGGGAGCCAGCCTGCTGGCGATGGCGGCCTGACAGCCGACCAATTTCTACCTGAATACACCGGGTTCAACCCGTGGGAGCGGGCTTGCTCGCGAAGGCGGCCTGATAGCCGACCAATTTCTACCTCAATACACCGGTTTCAACCTGTGGGAGCGGGCTTGCTCGCGAAGGCGGCCTGACAGCCGACCAGTTTATCTAATCCAATTGAGCGACTGAAGGCAGCTCCTGAAGGGACTGTAGGACGAATCCGTATTTTGGAATATCGATGTTCTTGAGCGCGACAACCGGCGTGCTGGACGTTAGTGTTCCAGGTCATGCCAGTCGCTTTGAGAGGTCAATGGAATGACGCGCAACCTCATCCATCTGCTGCGCCCCAATGGCTATTTCAGTCTGATGGCCTGGGTGCTTGCGGCGTTGCTGTTCATCAATCGTCTGAGCAGCATGGTCAAGTTGTTCATGGCGCTGTATCTGCGCCAGGAGCTGGGGCTGGCGATTGAAACCGTCGGCTGGTTGCTGTCGGCCTATGGTGCCGGGTTGTTGGTCGGTTCGATGCTCGGTGGGCTGCTCAGTGATCATGTGCGCACGGCGCGGCTGACGGCGACGTTGTTCTTTGTTTCGGTGTGGGTGTTGATCCTGCTGGGGCTGGTCTCGCAAGTGCCGTTGCTGGCGGCATTGCTGTTGCTCAGCGGGACGATCGATGGGGCCATTCGCACCCTGCACCAGCGCCTGATCATGGAGTACTGCGAAGTCGCTCAACGCTCGCGCGCGCAGGCCTTGAGCCGGGTGGCGCGCAACCTTGGCATGGCCGCCGCGGGTGTGGCGGGCGGGGTGTTGGCGCAGACGGATTTCCGTTGGGTGTTTTTCGGCAGCGCGGCGATGACGCTGTTGGCCTTGCTGTGGTTTGTTCGCACTACGTGGCGTCGGCCGGTACTGATCAATGACGCCCCCTCTACAAACGGCGCCGGTGGATCCGTTGCGCCGTTTTACGATAAAGCGTTCCTGTGGTTGCTCGCGGCGACGGCCGTGCTTGGCATTGCATTCGACACGGTCTACAGCACGCTGGGCAATTATCTGCGTGATTACTACCACTTGAGTACCGAGGCGATCGGCTGGCAGTTCGGGCTCAATGCGTTGCTGGTGATCGCCTTGCAGATTCCCTTGTCACACTGCGGCGAGCGTTGGGGCACGCGGCGGCAAATGCTCGCGGGGAGTTTGTTGCTGGCCGGCGGATTGGGCATGTTGCCGTTCGGATCCGGGCCGGCGTTCGTCTGCCTGTCGACGGTGATCTGGACCTTGGGCGAGGCGTTGTTCATGCCGCCGCTGAATGTGCTGGCGATGCAATTTGCCCAGCGCGGCAAAAGCGGCCAGTACTTTGGTCTGTTCTTTATGAGCTGGAGCGCCAGTGCGCTGTTGTCGCCGGTGCTCAGCGGTCAGTTGTACGGCAATTTCGGTGGCCATAGCGTCTGGCTGGGTAGCGCCGTACTGGTGTTGATGTCGATTCCCTTGACGTGGCAAGCGACCCGTCCGCATAGCTGATTCCGCGATAGGTGTTATTCGAAACCTGTCTGTCTGTGGAGGGCATTTCTGTCTGCTCGTTAGCGTCCTATCTGGTGAACCCGACGGATCGGAACTAGATTTCACACAGCGCCAGTCAGGCACCCATGTCTCACCTGAAAGTGGATGGAGTCAGCTATGAAAAGCAGGTTGCTACGGTTTTTATTGCTATTGAAAGTGATGGTCATGCTGTCCCTCGGCACCGCGACGGCCTGGGCCGAGTGCGAGGATCACGATTCCCAGGCCTTTAACGGCCAGGTTGGACACAGCGGCCTGATGCTCGCCAAGTCCGAATCAGAGCCAGGTGATCAGGGGCAGGGTGGCAGCGCCGATGACGATGACTCGACTACTGATGAACCGGACTCTGATGATCCGGACGACGAAGGCGACAGCCAGACGTAAATCGCAAATAAAAGAAAACCCCCTCTTCCCCGACTGATGCGCAATCGGGGGAGAAGGGGTTTGGTTAACGCTTTAGCGACAACTCAAGTTCCCTGTGGGAGGGGGCTTGCTCCCGAAAGCGGTGTGACAGTCACCATTATCAGTGACTGTCACACCGCATTCGCGAGCAAGCCCGCTCCCACAATTTCGTCCGCCGTTAATCAGGCGGCGCCGTCGAGGAATTGCTCGGCGTAGTGGCAGGCCACCTGGCGATTATCCAATTCACGCAACAACGGCTCTTCAGTGCTGCAACGCTCGGTCGCGTACGGGCAGCGCTTGTGGAACGCGCAGCCCGGTGGCGGGTTCAGCGGGTTGGGCAATTCGCCGACGATCTTGATTTTCGGCTTGTTCGGGTCCGGGTGAATGGTCGGGGTCGCCGACAGCAACGCCTGGGTGTACGGGTGCAGCGGACGTTCGTAAATAGCGTCTTTCGGGCCCATTTCCACCGGGCGACCGAGGTACATCACCATCACGTCATCGGCCACATGTTGCACCACCGCCAGGTTGTGCGAGATGAACACGTACGCGGTGTTGAACTCTTGCTGCAGATCCATGAACAGGTTCAGCACCTGTGCCTGAATCGACACGTCCAGTGCCGAGGTAGGCTCATCCGCGACCAGCACTTTCGGTTGCAGCATCATCGCCCGGGCGAGAGCGATCCGCTGGCGCTGACCGCCGGAGAACATGTGCGGATAGCGCTGGTAGTGCTCGGGACGCAAGCCGACCTGCTTCATCATCGCCTGGACTTTTTCGCGGCGTTCAGCGGCGGACAGGTTGGTGTTGATCAGCAGCGGCTCGCCGAGTTGGTCACCGACTTTCTGCCGTGGGTTCAACGACGCGTACGGGCTCTGGAATACCATCTGCACGTCTTTGCGCAGTTGTTTGCGCTGGGCCTTGTCGGCGCCAGCCACTTCCTGACCGGCGATTTTCAGCGAACCGGACGACGGCTCTTCAATCAGGGTCAGGGCGCGGGCGAGGGTGGATTTGCCGCAGCCCGATTCGCCGACCACGGCGAGGGTCTTGCCGGCTTCCAGTTCGAACGACACGCCGTTGAGCGCGCGCACGGTGGCGTGCCCCTTGAACAGGCCACGGGAGACTTCGTAGTGACGGGTCAGGTCGCGGGCGGTAAGTACGACGGCCATTACGCCACCTCCTGGTTCAGCGGGAAGAAGCAGCGGGCGAGGCTGTGGCTTTTCGGATCAAGGGCCGGACGCTGCGCGCGGCAGGTGTCCTGCACGTACGGGCAGCGCGGCGACAGCAGGCAACCCTGCGGACGGTCGTAGCGGCCCGGGACGATGCCCGGCAGTGTCGCCAGACGCTCGGCGCCCTGGCTGTGTTCCGGAATCGCCTTGAGCAACGCTTCGCTGTACGGGTGTGCCGGGATGTCGAACAGTTGCGGCACCTGACCGACTTCGACAGCCTGGCCGGCGTACATCACGCACACGCGCTGGGCGGTTTCGGCCACGACCGCGAGGTCGTGAGTGATCAGCACCAGGCCCATGTTCTGTTCTTTCTGCAACGCCAGCAGCAGATCCATGATCTGTGCCTGAATCGTCACGTCCAGCGCCGTGGTCGGTTCGTCGGCGATCAGCAGTTTCGGTTCGCCGGCAATCGCCATGGCAATCGCGACACGCTGGCTCATACCGCCAGACAGTTGGTGCGGGTAGGCGTCCATACGGCTGGCGGCGCCCGGGATCTCCACTTTTTCCAGCAGTTCGATCGCACGTTTGCGCGCTTGCTTGCCGGACATTTTCAGGTGCAGACGCAGCACTTCTTCGATCTGGAAACCGACGGTGTAGCTCGGATTCAGCGCGGTCATCGGGTCCTGGAACACCATCGACAGGTCTTTGCCGACGATTTGCCGACGTTGACGATTGCTCAGCTTGAGCATGTCTTTGCCGTCAAAGCTGAGCGAGTCGGCGGTGACGATGCCGGGATGCTCGATCAGGCCCATCAGCGCCATCATGGTCACGGATTTACCCGAACCCGATTCGCCTACGATCGCCAGGACTTCGCCTTTGTCGACTTTCAGGTCGAGGCCATCGACAACGGGTGTCGCGGTTTTGTCGCCGAAGCGAACGTTGAGATTCTTGATTTCTAGCAGTGACATGGGAATCTCCTCAGGCGGCGTTCTTGAGTTTCGGGTCCAGCGCATCGCGCAGACCGTCGCCCATCAAGTTGATTGCCAGCACGCTGAGCAAAATGGTCAAACCAGGCAGACTCACGACCCACCAGGCGCGTTCGATGTAATCGCGGGCCGAGGCCAGCATGGTGCCCCATTCAGGGGTTGGCGGTTGTACGCCAAGGCCGAGGAAGCCCAGTGCCGCAGCATCGAGAATCGCCGAGGAGAAGCTCAGGGTGGCCTGCACGATCAGCGGCGCCATGCAGTTCGGCAGCACGGTGATGAACATCAGACGTGGCAGACCGGCACCGGCCAGGCGCGCGGCGGTCACGTAGTCGCGGTTCAGTTCGCCCATCACCGCAGCACGGGTCAGACGCACGTAGGACGGCAGCGATACCACAGCAATGGCGATCACGGTGTTGATCAGGCCAGGGCCGAGGATGGCGACGATCGCCACAGCCAGCAGCAGGGACGGCAGGGCCAGCATGATGTCCATCAGACGCATGATGGTCGGGCCGATCATTTTCGGGAAGAAACCGGCGAACAGACCCAGCAGGATCCCCGGGATCAGCGACATCACCACCGACGACAGACCGATCAGCAGCGACAGGCGCGAACCCTGAATCAGCCGTGACAGCAGGTCGCGACCCAGTTCATCGGTGCCGAGCAGGAATTGCATCTGCCCGCCTTCGAGCCACGCCGGTGGCGTCAGCAGGAAGTCACGGTATTGCTCGCTTGGGTTATGCGGCGCGACCCACGGCGCGAAGATCGCGCAGAAGATGATCAGCAGCATGAACAGCAGGCCGGCAACCGCGCCCTTGTTCTTGGAGAAGGCTTGCCAGAATTCTTTGTACGGTGACGGGTACAGCAGGCTTTGATCCGCGCTTGGGGCGGAAGTGGCTACTGAGGATGTTGGAGTGCTCATGGTATGGACCTCAGCGCTGATGACGGATGCGTGGGTTGGCAAAGCCGTAGAGGATGTCCACTACGAAGTTGACCAGAATCACCAGGCAGGCGATTAACAGGATGCCGTTTTGCACAACCGGGTAGTCCCGGGCGCCGATGGCTTCGATCAGCCATTTACCGATGCCGGGCCAGGAGAAAATGGTTTCGGTCAGGACTGCACCGGCCAGCAGGGTGCCGACTTGCAGGCCGACCACGGTCAGCACCGGAATCAGCGCGTTGCGCAGGCCGTGCACGAACACCACGCGCGAGGGCGACAGGCCTTTGGCCTTGGCGGTGCGGATGTAGTCTTCGCGCAGCACTTCGAGCATCGACGAACGGGTCATCCGCGCGATCACCGCCAGCGGAATGGTGCCGAGCACGATGGCCGGCAGGATCAGGTGATGCAGCGCATCGAGGAATGCGCCCATGTCATCGGCCAGCAGCGTGTCGATCAGCATGAAACCGGTGCGCGGCTCGATGTCGTAAAGCAGGTCGATCCGTCCGGACACCGGGGTCCAGCCCAGGCTCACCGAGAAGAACATGATCAGGATCAGGCCCCACCAGAAGATCGGCATCGAATACCCCGCCAGGGAGATGCCCATCACCCCATGGTCGAACAGGGATCCTCGCTTTAGAGCCGCAATCACCCCGGCCAGAAGACCGAGGATGCCGGCAAACAGCAGGGCGGCCATGGACAGTTCCAGGGTCGCCGGGAAGAGGGATGTGAACTCGGTCCATACGCTCTCACGCGTACGCAGGGATTCGCCGAGATCGCCGTGGGCCAGTTTGCCGATGTAGTCCAGGTACTGGGCATACAGTGGCTTGTTCAGACCTAGGCGTTCCATTGCCTGAGCGTGCATTTCGGGGTCGACCCGACGTTCGCCCATCATCACTTCCACGGGGTCGCCCGGAATCATGCGAATCAACGCGAAAGTCAGCAAGGTGATGCCGAAAAACGTGGGGATCAACAACCCCAGTCGGCGGGCAATAAAACTAAACATCTTGTGTGGTACCTCATCAGCCGGTTAGGCGTGCCCGGCGACCCTGGGGTCAGGGAGGCCGGGAGTTTCTTATCTACTTCACCTGGGTAGTGGCGAAGTTATTGGTTGTGAGAGGGCTGATGTGATAACCCTCTACGTTGTTGCGCATTGCGGTAAACATCCGGGTGTGGGCCATGCTGATCCACGGTTGGTCCTGATTAAACAGCACCTGGGCCTGTTCGTAGAGTTTGGCGCGTTCGGCCGGATCTACTTTAGCCCGTGCTTCGTCGAGCAGGGTCTGGAATTTCTCGTTGCACCAGCGCGCGTAGTTTTCGCCGTTCTTGGCTGCTTCGCAACTGAGCATAGGCGTCAGGAAGTTATCCGGGTCGCCGTTGTCGCCCGCCCATCCGGCCGATACCATGTCGTGCTCGCCGGCCTTGGCGCGCTTGAGCATTTCGCCCCATTCCATGACGCGGATGTCGATCTTGATTCCGACCTTGGCCAGGTCAGCCTGCATCATCTGCGCGCCGAGCATCGGGTTCGGGTTGGTCGGGCCACCGCCGTTACGGGTAAACAGGGTAAACACGGTGCCTTCCGGAACCCCGGCCTCCTTGAGCAGGGCACGCGCCTTGTCCAGATCGCGTGGCGGGTTCTTCAGGTCGTGGTTGTAGCCCAGAAGGGTCGGCGGGTACGGGTTGACCGCCACACTGGCGTTGCCTTTGCCGAACAGCGCGTTGACGTAGGCTTCCTTGTCGAAGGCGATGTCGATGGCCTTACGCACGCGCACGTCGCTCATGTATTTGTGCTGGGTGTTCATGGCGATGTACGAGACGGTCATCGCGTCCATCTCGTCGACTTTCAGGTTGCTGTCTTTCTTGATGCTCGGGATGTCATCCGGTTTCGGATACAGCGCGATCTGGCACTCGTTGGCCTTGAGCTTCTGCAGGCGCACGTTGTTGTCGGTGGCGATCGCCAGGATCAGCGCGTCGGCCGGGGCCTTGCCACGGAAGTAGTCCGGGTTGGCCTTGAAGCGCACCTGCGCATCCTTGGCATAACGCTGGAAGATGAACGGGCCGGTGCCGACTGGCTTGTTGTTGAGGTCGCCGGTCTTGCCGGACTTGAGCAACTGGTCGGCGTATTCGGCCGGGTAGATCGAGGAGAACGCCATGGCGATGTCGGCCAGGAACGGCGCTTCGCGGCGGGTCAGGGTGAACTTGACCGTGTTGTCGTCGACTTTCTCTACGCTTTTGAGCAGTTCCTTGAAGCCCATGCTTTCAAAGTACGGGAAGCCCACGCTCGACAGTTTGTGCCACGGGTGATTCGGGTCCAGCTGACGCTGGAAGCTCCAGACCACGTCGTCGGCGTTCATGTCGCGGGTCGGCTTGAAGTATTCGGTGGTGTGAAACTTGACGCCTTTGCGCAGGTGGAACGTGTACGTCAGGCCGTCTTCACTGATGTCCCAGGATTCGGCCAGTGCCGGAATCACTTCGGTGGTGCCGGGCTTGAAGTCGGCCAGGCGGTTGAAGATCGTTTCGGCCACCGCGTCGGCAGTGACTGCAGTTGTGTACTGGACCATATCGAAGCCTTCCGGACTGGCTTCGGTGCAGACCACCAAGGGTTTGGCCGAGACGCCGATGGCGGCGCTCAACAACGCGGCAGCGACGGCCGCACGTAGGGGAAGCATTTTCATCGATAACCCTCTGCAATCGGTTGAAGACAAAAAACCGAACGGCCGACTCGTCATGAGTCAGCCGTCGGTTGGCGGTTTTTACAGGATGTTGAACGGGATGGTGGTCACGAGACGGAACTCGTTGATGCTGCCATCCAGCTGGTTTTCACTGGCACGGTGTGCGGTGTAGGTTGCGCGTATTGCGGTAGCCTTGAGCGGCCCGCTTTGCACGGCGTATGCAGCACCGATCCCGTATTCGTAGTGGTGTTCGCCATCCATCGCCAGCACGCTGTCGTAAGCGCCGCCTTTGTAGTGAGTGCCGTCGATGCCCCAACCACGAGCGCTGTAGATGTTGAACTTCAGGCCTGGCACGCCATATTCAGCCATGTTCAGACCGTAAGCGACCTGGAAGGATTTCTCGTTCGGGCCGTTGAAGTCCGAGAGCAGGGAGTTGGCCAGGTAAATACCGTTGGTTTCGTGCAGATAGTCGAAGTATTCGTTACCGTTAATTTCCTGGTACGAGAAGGTCAGGCTATGGGCCTGGTGAGTCAGGCCCAGCGACAGCGAGTAGGTATCGTTGTCGATTTCGCCCAGCTTCTTTTTGCCTTCATCGACGGTCTTGTAGTAGTTCAGACCGGTGGTCAGGCTGAGGATCTGGCTATCGCCCAACTCGTGGGTGGCGCCGAAGTAATACTGTTTCCACATATCTTCAGCCTGAGTTGCCCACAGGCTGGTTTTCAGACTGGCAAACGGCTGGTAGGAAATACCAGCGGTGTTGACGTGATCAATTTCAATGAGCGTGTCAGCATATTCGGAGCGGAACTTGCGCTGGCTTTCTTCCATACGTGGCGAGTTCTTGTCGAACGTAGCGATGTCGAAGGTCAGGTTTTCCAACTCTTCGCTGTGCAGGCTGACACCTTGGAAGCTCGAAGGAAGAGCGCGGTTGCCGATCACATCGACCATCGGGCTGCTGAAGTTTTGGCGGCCGGCGGTCAGAGTGGTATTTGAAACCCGCGCCTTGATGTTGGCCAGACCCAGTTTGCTCCACTGTCCCTCCGCATCGCCACCGTCTCGGGTCAGGGTCCGGTTGTTACCGGAGGCGACGTTAGGAATCGGCGCCCCACCGACGTTTGCAGCGAGGTTTTTGCGGTCACGCTCAAGAGCTACAGCGTTATAGACCGCCACTTCAGTGCTGATGCCGACAGTACCTTCGGTGAACCCCGAGTTGTACTTGAGAATCGTGCCTTGTACCCAGTTGATCCGGCGATCAGTAAGTTCGGTTGTACCGTTTTTTTGGTACTTGAACTTGGCACCACGTTTCAATTGCTCATTGGCGTACCAGTTACGCGTCGTACCGGTAATCGACTGTCCTTCGACGAAGCCGGTCGCTTCAGCCTGGGCGCTCTTGGTGTTGACGGTCACCGGGGTGAACGCCTGGCTTTGGGTTTCCGCATAAGCCGTAGCGGTGACGCTGCTGATGGCCAGGGCCAGTATCGCGGTGCTGCTCAGTTTCATGGGTGAAGCTCCTTTACTTTCTTTTTATGCCGGCTTTTTTGGGTGGGCCGGTTATTGGTTTAGAACTCATTTCACACATCGCAAACGTTTGCAAAATGCCGGATCGGCGAATTTCGGCAAAGCGCTTGCGTGAGGGGATAGACGGTCCCCTCAGCGTTGCGGCTAATCGGTTGGGTTAATCGATACTGACGCCCGAGAACACATTGCGACCGAAGGGGCTGACCTTGAAGCCTTCAACCCGGGCGCTTAACGGCTGGTTGACCGTCGAGTGGGCGACAGGCGTGATCGGCACTTGCTGCTTGAGCAACTGCTGCGCCTGTTTGTAGAGCGTGGTGCGCTGGTCGCGATCGGTGACGACCTTGGCCTCTTTGATCAGCTTGTCGTACGCCGGATCGCACCACATGGAATAGTTGTTGCCGCCAATCGCGTCGCAGCTGTACAGGGTGCCCAGCCAGTTGTCCGGGTCCCCGTTGTCGCCGGTCCAGCCGATCAGGCTGATATCGTGCTCGCCATTCTTGGTGCGCTTGATGTACTCGCCCCATTCGTAGCTGACGATCTTCACTTTCAGACCGATTTTCGCCCAGTCTGCCTGGAGCATTTCGGCCATCAGTTTGGCGTTCGGGTTGTATGGACGCTGTACCGGCATCGCCCACAGGGTGATCTCGGTGCCTTCTTTCACGCCGGCAGCCTTGAGCAGCTCGCGGGCTTTTTCCGGGTTGTAGGCGGCGTCTTTGATGCTGTCGTCGTAGGACCACTGGGTCGGTGGCATGGCGTTGACCGCCAGTTGCCCGGCGCCTTGATAAACAGCGTTGAGAATCCCCTGTTTATTCACCGCCATGTCCAGCGCCTGACGTACTTCGAGCTGGTCGAAGGGCTTGTGGCGCACGTTGTAGGCGATGTAGCCGAGGTTGAAGCCCGGCTTGGAAATCAGCTGCAGTTTCGGGTCGACCTTCAGTGCTTCGACATCGGCAGGGCGTGGATGCAGGGTGATCTGGCATTCGCCGGCCTTGAGCTTCTGCACGCGTACCGAAGCGTCGGTGTTGATCGCGAAGATCAGGTTCTTCAGCTTGACCCGGCTCGGGTCCCAGTAGTGCTCGTTACCGGTGTAACGGATATTCGAGTCTTTCTGATAGCTCTTGAACACGAACGGCCCGGTGCCGACCGGCTTCTGGTTGATGTCGCTCGGCTTGCCTTCGGCCAGCAGCTTGTCGGCGTATTCGGCGGACAGGATGGCAGCGAAGCTCATGGCGATGTTCTGGATGAACGCGGCGTCGACGCTGTTGAGCGTGAACTCCACGGTCAGCGGCCCGGTCTTTTCGACCTTGGCAATGTTCTTGTTCAGGCTCATCCCGTTGAAATACGGGAATTCGGTCGGATAAGCCTTACGGAATGGCTGTTGCGGATCGAGCATGCGGTTAAACGTGAACAGCACGTCGTCGGCGTTGAAATCGCGCGTCGGTTTGAAGTACGGCGTTGTATGAAATTTCACACCTTCACGCAGGTGAAAGGTGTACTTGAGACCATCCTCGGAAATATCCCACTTGGTTGCCAGTCCCGGTACGACGTTGGTCGCGCCTTTTTCAAACTCGACCAGGCGGTTGTACAGCGGCTCGGCGGCATCGTTATCGGTGGCCGTCGTGTATTGCGCGGTATCAAAACCCGCCGGGCTGCCTTCGGAGCAGAACACCAGGCTGTTGCTGGCGGCGTAACTGGCGGACGTGGCGGCCAACAGGCCGGCGCCCAGCAGTGCGGAAAAAACCAAGGTATGGCGCATGACGCTCCCTCTTTTTTGTAGTGTTGTTCAATGCACCGCGGTCCCGTCCAGGGACGCTGAGGTGGCATTGAGCTCAATCCAGTGCGTACGGCAAGCCGGTGGCACACGCAGAAACTGGTCAGAACCCGACGGTAGGGGCCGTGGGTCTGGCAGTAAATGCGTAATTGCCTGAAAACTCGTAGGAAAAGTCGACGCGTCCTATGCCACTGCAGTCATCCGCAGCGGAATTGGCTGTAGGCAAATTCCTGACTTCCCGGCAGCTAAAGCAAAGGCGACGTCATGAACGTCGCCCTTGCAATGGCTTAATTGCTGACGCTGACGCCGTAGAAGGAGTTCAAGCCGAATGGGCTGATCTTGAAGTCCTGCACGTTGGCGCGCATGGGTTGATACACCGTCGAGTGAGCGATAGGTGTCATTGGGACTGCATCTTTGAGGACGTGTTGCGCCTGTTTGTACAGTTCAGTGCGCTTGGCCTGGTCGGTCGTGCGCTTGGCTTCCTTGACGAGACCGTCGAACTTCTTGTCGCACCACTTGGAGAAGTTGTTGCCGCTGAGCGAGTCGCAGCCGAACAGCACGTTCAGCCAGTTGTCCGGATCACCATTGTCACCGCTCCAGCCAATGATCATGGCCTGGTTCTCGCCACCTTTGGAACGCTTGATGTACTCGCCCCACTCGTAGCTGGTGATCTTCACGTTCAGGCCGATCTTCTTCCAGTCGGACTGGAGCATTTCAGCCATCAGCTTGGCGTTCGGGTTGTACGGACGCTGCACCGGCATCGCCCACAGCACGATCTCGGTACCTTCCTTGACGCCGGCTTCCTTGAGCAGTTGCTTGGCTTTTTCAGGATCGTACTTGGCGTCCTTGATGGTGGTGTCGTAGGACCACTGGGTCGGTGGCATGGCGTTGACGGCCAGCTGGCCGGCGCCCTGGTAAACCGAATCGATGATCTGCGGCTTGTTCACCGCCATGTCCAGCGCCTGACGTACGCGCAGGTCAGCCAGCGGGTTAGCCTCGTTGCTGCCCTTGACCTTGTCCATCACGTTGTAGGCGATGTAGCCCAGGTTGAAACCGGCCTGGTCAGGCATCTTCAGGGTTTTGTCGGCCTTCAGCGCCGCGAGATCCGCCGGACGCGGGAACAGGGTGACCTGGCACTCGTTCTTTTTCAGTTTCTGGATACGTACCGACGGGTCGGTGGTGATGGCGAAGATCAGGTTGTCGATCTTCACGTCCTCAGGCTTCCAGTAATCCTTGTTGCCGGTGTAGCGGATGTTCGAGTCTTTCTGGTAGCTCTTGAACACGAACGGGCCAGTGCCGATCGGCTTCTGGTTGATGTCGGCAGCCTTGCCTTCCTTGAGCAGCTGGGCAGCGTACTCGGCGGACTGGATCGAGGCGAAGCTCATGGCCATGTTCTGGATGAACGCGGCGTCGACTTCTTTCAGCGTGAACTTGACGGTGTGGTCGTCGACTTTATCGATCTTGGTGATGTTGGTGTCCATCCCCATGTCGGTGAAGTACGGGAATTCGGTCGGGTACGCCTTACGGAACGGGTCATCCTTGTTAATCATGCGATTAAAGGTGAACAGCACGTCGTCGGCGTTGAACTCACGAGTCGGCTTGAAATACGGGGTGGTGTGGAACTTGACGCCTTCACGCAAGTGGAAGGTGTAAGTCAGGCCGTCCGGGGAAATGTCCCAGCTGGTGGCCAGGCCCGGGATAACGGCGGTGCCGCCACGCTCGAACTGGCTCAGACGGTTGAACATGGTTTCGGCTGAGGCGTCGAAGTCGGTTCCGGTGGTGTACTGGCCTGGATCAAAACCGGCCGGGCTCCCTTCGGAGCAGAACACCAGGTTAGTCGCAGCGGATGCGAAAGGTGCGGAGGCTAACAAGCCTGCGCCGACTAAAAACGGAATGACCGCGTGTTTAAGCATGTTGGCCTCATGATTTGTTGTCATTTTTTAATATTGAGGTACGACCTCGTGAGTCGTGCCTGCGGATACTTATGCAGGGGCCATACCCAATGCAAGATCCAGAGTGTGAGCGAGCGTTAAACGGTGGCACGTACGTACCTTAATGTCGCATCTGTATAACTTTTGACGCATTTGACCGTTTGCGGGTGGTTTTTACGGTGCAAACGAAGCCCCAAAACGGTGCGCCGGTCACGTTGTGCGCGCCGCATTGGGGCTCGGTGTTACTTATTTATACCCACGCCGTAAAAGGGCGTAAGGCCAAACGGACTGATCTTGAAGTCGGTCACTTCCTTGCGCAGCGGCTGGAACACCGTGGAGTTGGCGATCGGGGTGATCGGCACCTGCTGTTTAAGGATCAGTTGCGCCTGTTGATACAGTTTTACCCGTTGCGCCTTGTCGGTGGTCACCTTGGCCTGCTGCACCAGTTTGTCGTAGGCCGGGTCGCACCACTTGGCGTAGTTGCTGCCCTTGACCGCGGCGCAGCTGTAGAGCACGCCGAGCCAGTTGTCCGGGTCGCCGTTGTCACCTGTCCAACCATAGATCATCGCGTCGTGTTCGCCATTTTTCGCACGCTTGATGTACTCGCCCCATTCGTAGCTGACGATGTTGGCCTTGATGCCGATTTTCTCCCAATCCTGCTGGATCATCTGCGCCGACATGCGTGCATTCGGGTTTGAGGCGCGCTGCACCGTCATCGCCCACAGGTTGATGGTGGTACCCGGCGCAACCCCGGCTTCCTTGAGTAGCGCCTTGGCTTTCGCCGGGTCGTATGGTGCGTCCTTGATGTTCGGGTCATACGACCATTGCGCCGGCGGCAAGGCGTTCTGCGCCAGTTGGCCGGCACTCTGGTAAACCGCTTTGATGATCGCCGGTTTGTCGATGGCCATGTCCAGTGCCTGACGGACCTTGAGCTGGTCCAATGGCGGGTGAGTGGTGTTGTAGGCGAGGAAGCCGAGGTTGAAACCGGGCTGCTTGAGCACACGCAGGTTCGGGTCTTGTTGCATCACTTCGATGTCGGCCGGGCGCGGGTAGCCGCTGACCTGGCATTCGCCGGCCTTGAGTTTCTGCAGGCGTACGGCGGCGTCGGGGGTGATCGAGAAGATCAGGTTGTCGATCTTCACGTCTTCGGGTTTCCAGTAGGCCGGGTTGGCGGCGTAGCGGATCTGCGAATCTTTCTGGTAGCGCTTGAATACGAACGGGCCGGTGCCCACCGGTTTCTGGTTGAGGTCGGCGGCTTTGCCTTCCTTTAGCAGTTGCGCGGCGTATTCGGCCGATTGCACCGAGGCGAAGCTCATGGCGAGGTTTTGCACGAACGCGGCGTCGACGTTGTTCAGGTTGAAGCGCACGGTGTTGTCGTCGATTTTTTCTACCGATTTGATCGTGGTGTTCAGGCCCATGTCGGTGAAGTACGGGGACTCGGCGGGGTAGGCCTTGCGAAAGGCGTTGTCGGGGTCGAGCAGGCGCTGGAAGGTGAACAGTACGTCGTCGGCGTTGAAGTCGCGGGTCGGGGTGAAATATTCCGTTGTGTGGAATTTCACGCCTTGCCGTAGGTGGAAGGTGTATTGCAGGCCGTCGCTGGAGACGTCCCATTTTGTCGCCAGGCCGGGTTCGATGTCGGTGCCGCCGCGCTGGAATTGGGTGAGGCGGTTGAAGACGGTTTCGGCTGAGGCGTCGAAGTCGGTGCCGCTGGTGTATTGGCTGGGGTCGAAGCCTGCCGGGCTGGCTTCGGAGCAGTAGACCAGGGTTGTTGCTGCGTTTGCGATTGGGGTTATGGCGCTCAGGGCCAGTGTGATCAGGAGTGGTTTGAGGGTGGATCTTTGCATGTCTGGCCCGTAGGTCTGGAGGTGGTTGTTCCTTGAGGTTAGCGGGGATTCGGGGGTGTTCGGAAATATCGTTTTTTGAGGGGATGCGTCTATCTCGGTATATCCAGCGCTGTTTGGGCATATCCGTTTCTTCGGGTGCTGCGGCTTATGGTTCCGCCCTGACGGCGGGTCACTTTTTACAAACGCCTAAAAAGTAACCAAAAACGCTTGCTCCTGCGTTCGGCCCGCTCGCTGGGGCTCGGGGTGCCTTCGCTGCGGGATCGATCCGGGGGGCAGCGCCTACGGTTTGCTTCGCTGCACCTCCTCTCGCTGTGTTTGGCTGCGCCAAACGGTCGCTGCGCTCCCACCCCCGGATCAATCCCTCCACTCAGCCTTCCGACGTCGCCCGTGGATCAAGATCAAAAGCGGTACTCGAGCTAACGCTCATCGTGTGAGTGGTGAAAAGCGGGTGCGGCGACTGGCTAAGTGATGGCGGCCTGACAGCCGACCAATCTCTAACGGCCTGCACGCCATCCACTGTGGGAGCGGGCTTGCTCGCGAAGAGGCCCGTCCAGTCACCTGATAAAATTGGCTTGTTTAAAGTCGTTTCAAATAACCAGAACCTTCCCACAAGGTTTTCAGGTTGTCCCTCGGACGTGAGCTCTCTAGCCTTGAACTGTCGCTGAAGATTCAGCGATCGGGCGTGAGAACCCGGCAGTTCATAGTCATTCAGTGCCCATACCCGCATAATTGCCGCCAGCCAATACGCTGTATGCAATTACGTTATGGCGGCTCTGTGCGGGCAGACTTTTGTCTGGCCGGGTGCCTATGACCGGTTTCTCACCCCGCACAAAGCTGCCACCTCTTCGTCGTGTGAGAAACGGCTTGAGGTGGCCTAACGTCATAGGTGAAATGCATGTCCAAACCCGTCCCAGATCCACCGCTCGAACCTACAACCCCACTCACCGAAGCCCTCCACGCCGAAGACCTCGCAAAAAACCGCGAAGCGATCAAACGCGCCCTCGATTTCTACCTCAGCCCCGAATCCACAAAACCGCGTCCACCCAGTTCGATGTTCCTCGTCCATCCGGGCATCGACACGGAAAGTCTGCTGGCCCACGCCTGCGAGTCCCTGGCCTCGGCCAACACCATGGCCAGTGATTTCGCCGATCAGCTCAGTCGCCCGCAGCGCAATACGGCGCTGGCGATTCAGCAGATCATCATGCTGGCTGAACTGGCGGTGAATCGGGCGCTGGATCGGGTTGATCCACAAGCCTGAGACCGCGTCATCGTTCATCGCTGGCAAGCCAGCTCCCACAGGTTTTTGCCGATTTTGAAATTGGCGCATGACTTTGTGGGAGCTTGGCTTGCCAGCGATGACGGCAGATCAGACAACACAAAATCCAGGCACAAAAAAACCGGCGATCATTCTCTGATCACCGGTTTCTCATTCAGCCCGCATCAATTCACTGCATCAGCACTTCAATCGAGCCGTCGGCGGTCAGGCTGACCTGGCTGGTGCCGGCTTCGACTTCCGGCGTGACCGGTGCCGAATCCGCCATGCCGGCAGCTTTCATCATCATCGGGGCGCGCATGTACGGTTGTGGGTAGCCGTTGCTGTTGAGGTTCAGGTTGACGATTTTGTAGCCCTTGCCGCCCAAGGCATCGGTGGCCAGTTGCGCGCGGGCCTTGAAGGCGCTGACGGCTTCCTTGAGCAGTTTGTCTTCGCTGGCCTTGCGGGTCGGCTCGGCGATGGCGAAGTCCATGCCGCCCATTTTCAGGTCGGTCAGCAGTTCGCCGGTGAGTTTGGACAGGGCGGCGAAGTCGGCGCTTTCCAGGCGCAGTTCGGCGCGTTCACGCCAGCCGGTGATTTTCTGGCCCTTGGTGTCGTAGATCGGGTAGCTGTTGCGGCTGCCCTGGCGCAGGGTGATGTCCTTGACTTGCTTGGCCTGGGCCAGTGCCTTGTTCATGGTGGTGCTGACGTCGGCGGCGAGTTTGGCCGGGTCGGTGTTTTGCGCTTCGGTGTAGAGCGTCACGATCATCAGGTCGCGGGCCACTTCCTGGCTGACTTCGGCGCGCAGGGAAATCTGGTTGTAGTGCAGCTCATCGGCGGCCAGCGCCGGAAGGCTGGCGATGCTGCCGACGGTCAGGGCGATAAGGGCGGCGCTGCGGCGAAAGTTGTGCATGAAGGCTCCTTGAATAATGCGCAGGTGTTGGTTCGTCCCTGCGTGAAACCATCAGACTCTAGCTTCTGCGATCCGGTTCGCCCAGTTACAACTTCTATACAGATGCAGCGGGCCGCTGCGCGGCCATTCGCGAGCAGGCTCGCTCCCACTTTTGAAATGCATTCCTCTGTGGGAGCGAGCCTGCTCGCGAAGGCGCCCTTATAGCCGCCGAAAATGTTTTCGCCATGTGGTCATTTGCCGCACTTTCGCCTCTCAAAGGCGCGGCTTGGTTATACTCCGTGCGATCCGCCTGGAGCGCTCATCAGGAGAGCTCATGCTCGCCCCCGTACAACTGACTTCCGCCACTCGCCAGAACCTCTGGCGGCTGACCTTCATTCGCACCCTGGTGCTCGCCGCGCAGGCCGGTTCCGTCGGCCTGGCCTACTGGCTGCAACTGCTGCCGTTGCCGTGGGTGCAACTGGCGATGACCCTCGGCTGCTCGATTCTGCTGTGCGTGTTCACCGCCGTACGCCTGCGCACTTCATGGCCGGTGACTGAACTCGAATATGCCCTGCAACTGGCCTGTGATCTGGTGATCCACAGTGCGTTGCTGTATTTCTCCGGCGGTTCGACCAACCCGTTCGTTTCCTACTATCTGGTGCCGCTGACCATCGCGGCGGTGACGCTGCCGTGGCGTTATTCGGTGATTCTGTCGGGTATCGCGCTGGCGCTGTACACCGTGATGCTCACGCGTTTCTATCCGTTGGAAACCCTGCCGGTGGCTCGCGAGAACCTGCAGATCTACGGCATGTGGCTGAGCTTCGCGCTGGCCGCTGCGGTCATCACGTTTTTCGCCGCGCGCATGGCGGAAGAGCTGCGTCGTCAGGAAGAGTTGCGGGCGATTCGTCGCGAAGAAGGCTTGCGCGATCAGCAATTGCTCGCCGTCGCCACTCAGGCGGCCGGCGCCGCGCATGAACTCGGCACGCCGCTGGCGACCATGAGTGTGTTGCTCAAGGAAATGCAGCAGGATCATCCCGACGCGATGCTGCAGGATGATCTGAAGGTGCTGCAGGATCAGGTCAAACTCTGCAAAGAAACCCTGCAGCAACTGGTGCGCGCCGCCGAAGCCAACCGTCGTATGGCCGTGGAGATGCAGGACGTCACCCAATGGCTCGACGAAGCGCTGAACCGCTGGCACCTGATGCGTCCGGAAGCCAGTTACCGTTTCCAGCGTCTCGGCCAGGGCACCGTGCCGCGCATGGCGCCGCCGCCGGACCTGACCCAGGCGCTGCTCAACCTGCTGAACAATGCCGCCGACGCCTGCCCGGAAAATCTTCAGGTGACGCTGGACTGGGACGCGGAAACCGTGACCATCAGCATTCGCGACCACGGCGCTGGTGTGCCGCTGGCCATCGCCGAGCAGATCGGCAAACCGTTTTTTACCACCAAGGGCAAAGGTTTCGGCCTGGGCCTGTTTTTGAGCAAGGCCAGCGTGACACGCGCCGGCGGCTCAGTGAAACTCTATAGTCATGAGGAAGGCGGCACGCTCACCGAGCTGCGCCTGCCCCACGGCGCCCGAGGAGACCAACATGAGTGACGAAATCCAAGTCGAAGGCGAAGAACTGCCGCATTTGCTGCTGGTCGACGACGACGCAACGTTCACCCGAGTAATGGCCCGTGCCATGGCTCGTCGTGGCTTTCGCGTCAGCACCGCCGGTTCCGCCGAAGAAGGCCTGACCATCGCCCAGGCCGACCTGCCGGACTACGCCGCGCTGGACTTGAAAATGGACGGCGACTCCGGCCTGGTGCTGCTGCCCAAGCTGCTGGAGCTGGACCCGGAAATGCGCGTGGTGATCCTCACCGGTTATTCGAGCATTGCCACCGCGGTCGAAGCGATCAAGCGCGGCGCCTGCAACTACCTGTGCAAACCGGCCGACGCCGATGACGTACTGGCCGCGCTGCTCTCCGAGCACGCCGACCTCGACAGCCTGGTGCCGGAAAACCCGATGTCGGTTGACCGTCTGCAATGGGAGCACATCCAGCGCGTGCTGACCGAACACGAAGGCAACATCTCCGCCACTGCCCGTGCCTTGGGCATGCACCGCCGCACCCTGCAGCGCAAACTGCAGAAGCGCCCGGTTCGTCGTTGAAAGTTTTTCTGGGCAAATGAGCTGGACTGAATGAAACAGGCGCTACCCTGCATTCGGGTAGCGCCTTGGGTTCAATCTACAACCGTGAAGTGCGTTGGTGGCGATTTGTAATGCCATTCGCCCAGAGTTCCGTTGCATTGTGCGTAGAGTTTCTTTCCTACCCATTGTTTCAAGATAGCTTTTGATACCGGGAGAATGACCTTGTTCTGATTACCGACTTGTCGGTTGATTTCAGATTGGGTGCCTTCATAACGGACATAGGCATCATCGATATGAACCTCGGTATTATCGGACCAGAATATGAATTTAGCCCCCGCATCACTCAGCTCACTGATAGACAGTTCGCCTTTCTTGATCGAATCGCTGGTTGGAGCATTAAGCGGGTTTTCTTCTTTGTTCATGACCAATTCCTTTCGTTGTCAGAGGGGTAACCTGCTCTCCTGATTCACAGCGAATTCCTTGCAGGAGGCCAGCCCAGTTGATCAGCCTGAATCGCCCCCCTCTACTGTCAACTCTGACAGTCCCGATGAACGGTACGTGCGCTCGCTGCGATACTGAAACCCCCATCAATCTGAACAATCCCTGAATGAGCCAGTCCCACTCTGGCGATAAAACGAACCGATCAACTATGATCGGTGCGTGTCTGTTCTTTTCTTTATCGAGCCTTTTCCATGAATCAGAACGCTGAATATTCCGCGGTCAACGATGCTGTGCGCGGGCAGTTTTTTCGCAAGGTGTGGGCGATCATCACGCCTTACTGGCGCAGCGAAGAGAAGGGCAAGGCCTGGACGTTGCTGATTGCGGTGATCGCACTCTCGCTGCTGAGTGTGGGTATCTCGGTGTGGTTCAACACCTGGTACAAGGATTTCTACAACGCCCTGCAAAAGAAGGATGAAGCGGCGTTCTGGCGCTTGATTCTGTATTTCTGCGGCATTGCGGCGGTGGCGATTGTCGGTGCGGTGTATCGGCTGTATCTGACCCAGATGCTGACGATTCGCTGGCGGGCGTGGCTCACCGAAAAGCATTTCTCCCGTTGGCTCGCCGACAAGAATTACTACCAGCTGGAGCAGGGTGGTTACACCGATAACCCGGACCAGCGGATTTCCGAAGACCTCAACAACTTCACTTCCAACACCCTTGAGTTGGGGATCGGCCTGCTGCGCAATATTGTCAGCCTGGTGTCGTTCTCGATCATTTTGTGGGGCGTGTCGGGCAGCATCGAAGTCTACGGCATCACCATTCCCGGCTACATGTTCTGGTGCGTGCTGGTCTACGCCGTGGTGGGCAGCTGGCTGACGCATTTGATCGGTCGTCGCCTGATCGGCCTGAACAACCAACAACAACGCTTCGAAGCCGACCTGCGTTTTTCCATGGTGCGGATTCGCGAGAATGCCGAGAGCATCGCGTTGTACAACGGCGAGCCGAACGAGAATCGCCGCTTGAGCAACCGTTTCGGCATGGTCTGGCATAACTTCTGGGACATCATGAAAGTGTCCAAGCGCCTGACATTTTTCACTGCCGGTTACAGCCAGGCTGCGATCATTTTCCCGTTTATCGTTGCGTCGCCGCGTTACCTCGCCGGCAAGATCGAACTGGGTGAGCTGATGCAGATCAGCTCGGCATTCGGCAACGTCCAGGAGAGTTTCAGCTGGTTCATCAGTGCTTATCAAAGCCTCGCGTCCTGGCGTGCCACCTGTGATCGTCTGCTGAGTTTCCGTCAGGCCATGACCGATAACGAACAGCGCACCCCGGCCATCGATGTGCAGAATCAGGGCAGCGAACTCAAAGTGCACAATCTCGGTCTGGACTTGGCTGATGGTCGTCACCTGCTGACCAATGCCGACATGACGGTGGAGCCGGGCGAGCGGGTGATGCTCAGCGGCCGATCCGGCAGCGGCAAGTCGACGTTGCTGCGGGCGATGGGGCATCTGTGGCCGGCGGGCCACGGCAACATCCGGCTGCCGGCGGCGCGTTACCTGTTCCTGCCGCAGAAACCGTACCTGCCGATCGGCACCTTGCGCGAGGCCTTGAGTTATCCACAGCCGGGCGATACCTACGCGCCAGAACGTTACGCGCAGGTGCTGGAAATCTGCCGGTTGCCGCATCTGGTTGCGCGTCTGGACGAAGCCAATCACTGGCAGCGCATGCTGTCGCCGGGTGAGCAGCAACGCCTGGCTTTCGCCCGCGCCATGCTTTATGCACCGCAATGGCTGTACATGGACGAAGCGACGTCGGCGATGGATGAAGAGGATGAGGCAACGTTGTATCAGGCGCTGATCGATCAGTTGCCGGGCCTGAGCATCGTCAGCGTCGGCCATCGCAGCAGCCTGAAGCGTTTCCACCCTAGACATGTGCGGATCGACAGCGGGCATCTGGTGGAGCAGGCCGTGACCGCTTGATCACCACAACCCCCTGTGGGAGTGGGCTTGCTCGCGAAGGCGTCTCTTCAGTCGACAAATCGGTTGCCTGACACACCGCCTTCGCGAGCAAGCCCGCTCCCACATGGGGTATTGTGAGGCGGGATGTGATCGTACAACCCGCCTGCGCTATGATGCCCACCAAGCCGAATTTTCGAGACCAGACGTTGACCATGGAAAACCCGATCGACACTCCACGCCTCCCACGCAAGCGCCGCAGCCTGGCTCAGGAGCTGGTGACGGTGCTGACCGAGCAGATCCGCGACGGTCTGCTCAAGCGCGGCGACAAATTGCCCACCGAGTCGGCGATCATGCAGGAGCACGGCGTCAGCCGCACCGTGGTGCGCGAGGCGATCTCCCGCTTGCAGGCTGCCGGCCAGGTGGAAACCCGCCACGGCATCGGCACCTTCGTGCTCGACACGCCGAGCCCCAGCGGTTTTCGCATCGACCCGGCCACGGTCGTCACCCTGCGTGACGTGCTGGCGATTCTCGAATTGCGCATCAGCCTGGAAGTGGAGTCCGCCGGCCTCGCCGCGCAACGCCGCAGTCCCGAACAACTGGCGACCATGCGCGCCGCCCTCGATGCGCTGAACGACAGCGTCGCCCACGCCAGCGATGCGGTGGCCTCGGACTTTGCCTTCCACCTGGAAATCGCCCTGTCCACCGGCAACCGCTACTTCACCGACATCATGACCCACCTGGGCACCAGCATCATTCCGCGTACGCGGCTGAATTCGGCGCGCCTGGCCCATGATGATCAGCAGCACTACATGAACCGCCTGAGCCGCGAGCACGAGGAAATCTACGATGCGATTGCCCGTCAGGATTCCGATGCGGCGCGAGCGGCAATGCGCCTGCATTTGACCAACAGCCGCGAAAGACTGCGCCAGGCCCATGAAGAGGCGCAGGCGCAGGGGTGAAAGGTTACCGTTCCAGTTTAATGCGCAGAGACGGTGATTTCTCTGGTACCTGATTGAAACGTGTGACGATGTAGTGGAGATCGGCAGTCGCTTCGGGAATCAGTTTCTTTTCAAAAACATCTTTGGGGATTAAGAAAATGATTGGCTTTCCTACCTCGGGCGCAGTCAGTACGTGATGGTCGTTCCACGTGTTACCGGAGGTGGTCACTACATGAAAAGTAATTCCGTCACCGACAGATGCATGAAGGTATGGCGGCACTTCTCCGTGGGCAGCTCCCGTCAGTTCGCCAACATAAAGTTTTCCGTCTTCTGCTTCCCTGAGACTTGGCGCAGCGAAAGCTTTAGCTTGTGCGGTCATGATCAAACTCCGTTTCAATATCCATCAAACCGTTTGAAGGCAAGCTGATTACGGCGTTACCTGGCGGAGCCGGTTCGTTAACTCCTTGAACATTGAAGCCGGGAGAGGATTGATCTGGCACCTGTAAGAAATACCAGTTTCGACGAACGGTCTTAGTCACGGGCCCTTCGCGAGCAAGCCCGCTCCCACACTTGAAATGCATTCAACGTGGGAGCGGGCTTGCTCGCGAAGGGGCCGGTGAGTTCAGCGCGGCAATATCGAGCGGTCCACCCTCACTGCCAGTTGCGCTTTCCCCGGCTTGGCAGTAAACGCTACCAAACCGTCCTCATCCACAATCCCCCGCGCAATCGGCTTGCCATCTGCCAGCAACTCCAGCGGTGCACCTTGCAGCGATTGCCCCGATGCCAGTTCCAGTTTCAATCTGATCGTCATGCTCATTCTCCTTGATTGACGTTGCCCGTCGGGTGGTAATCCTTGAGCAGCAGGTACGTGCTCCAGCCCCACCAGTCGTCGACGGTGGCGGTGTCGTTGAGGTTGTTCACATCTTTGCGCCGCAGCACCTTGCCGCCTTCGACGCGGAACA
Organism: Pseudomonas sp. lyk4-TYG-107; assembly: GCF_030209055.1. Classification (NCBI taxonomy): domain Bacteria; kingdom Pseudomonadati; phylum Pseudomonadota; class Gammaproteobacteria; order Pseudomonadales; family Pseudomonadaceae; genus Pseudomonas; species Pseudomonas sp. lyk4-TYG-107. The sequence goes on along the minus strand of NZ_JARVST010000027.1, from coordinate 250,368 downwards.
GCGGCGCGAAGTTATTCGAAAGATTCAGCACCGCCGTCAGATCCGGCAGGCGTTGCAGCGCGGCAAATGTCGAAGGGGCGGGCACGTTGCCGCTGAGGTAAGCAGCGAAGACTTCATCCGCCGAGGCCTGCACCGCCAGATTGACCTGGGTCCGGTTGTCCGCATCGCTGGCGTCGAAGTAGCGTTTGTCGCCGTAGGCGCGCCATTGATCGCCATGGGCGTTGCGCACTTTGAGGCCGAATTTGCTGTCCTCGTCGTGCATGAAACGGGTCACCAGCGAGCCGAGATCGCCCGGCGTGACCACCGCCGCCATCTCCTTGCGCGGCACCCGCAGATGGCCGGCAGAGAACAGGTCAGTGAGGAAGTGGTCGGCAAACGCGTTCATCGCGTAGGCCCGTTCCAATCGTTGTTCATCGTGAGTGGCGCGGGCCGCGACTGCGGTTTGCAGGGCGGCGGTGTGGCCGGCGATGTAGGCCAGTCTGGCCCATTCGCCGAAGTGGTCGGCGTTGTTCGCCGCCAGTTTCAGATAACGCCCAAGCGGGAACAGCGCGGAGACAAAACTGCCGCCGCCGGTGATCTTGTTCCACTCTTCGGACAACGTATCTCCGAGCGCGTCGTAGGCTTCGTGCGGTGCTTTGCCGTCCTTGATCGCCTGCTTAACCGCGTCGATCTCTTTTTGCATGACCGCGAGAATCTGTGTGGCCTCGGCGCGGGAGGCCGGCAGCACGGCGAGAGAGTCGAAGGCGGCATTGAAACGGTTCAGGCGATCAGCCGGGGTCGCGCCTTCGTTGATCGGTCGATCGACCACGCCGTAGAAATCTCCAGCCAGCGCCACCACCTGGCCGTAGGTCAGTGCGAGGCCATTGGGCAAGTGCAAGGGCTTGGTTTGCGCGCGGATCGGTTCGGCGGTTTCGCTGAAGCGCAGCAGGGTGTTGTCGCCGATGGCCGTGTGTTCAGCGCCTTCAAAGCGCAGTGGCGGTCGAATGTTCAACGCTTTGCCGGGGAGGGCGATGGCCGATTCGACATCGCTGTGGGCGTCGGCGATGTGCAGCAGCAGACGCGGATTGTCGGTGCTGAAGTGGATGCCGTTTACAGTGAAAAGATCTTCGAATCGGGCGATGACCAGTGTGGGTCTTTCCTGTGGTTTTGCATGCAGTCCGGACATTTCTGGCTCCTTGATATGTCGTCGGTGGATTTATTTTTAGCTGTATGTATATACAGTTAAATCGAGCCTAGACCAGATTTTTCCTACGTCAAGAAGGAATCTTGTCCGACAAAAAGTGCGGGGCAACGATGAAATGCAGTTGACGGTTATCTTTTAAGTTGTACGATGACCTACAACTTCAGCGCTGGCTGAACCATAAAACTCACAAAAAAATGTTGCTACCCAGGGTGTTCGAAAAATGAATCCACAAGAACTGAAGTCCATCCTCTCCGCCGGTCTGCTGTCGTTCCCGGTCACCGATTTCAATGCCCAGGGCGATTTCAACCGCGCTGGCTACATCAAACGTCTGGAATGGCTGGCCCCGTACGGCGCGTCGGCACTCTTCGCCGCCGGCGGCACCGGTGAGTTCTTCTCCCTGGCAGCCAGCGAATACTCGGAAATCATCAAGACTGCCGTCGACACCTGCGCCAGCAGCGTGCCGATTCTGGCCGGTGTCGGCGGCTCGACCCGTCAAGCCATCGAGTACGCCCAAGAAGCCGAGCGCCTGGGCGCCAAAGGCCTGTTGCTGCTGCCGCACTATCTGACCGAGGCCAGCCAGGACGGCGTTGCCGTCCACGTTGAAGCGGTGTGCAAATCGGTGAACATCGGCGTGGTGGTCTACAACCGCAACGTCTGCCGCCTGACCGCGCCACTGCTGGAACGTCTGGCCGAGCGTTGCCCAAACCTGATCGGCTACAAGGACGGTCTGGGCGATATCGAGTTGATGGTGTCGATCCGTCGCCGCCTCGGTGATCGCTTCAGCTACCTCGGTGGCTTGCCGACCGCCGAAGTCTACGCCGCTGCCTACAAGGCTTTGGGCGTGCCGGTTTACTCCTCGGCGGTGTTCAACTTCATCCCGAAAACCGCGATGGATTTCTACCACGCGATTGCTCGCGAAGATCACGCCACCGTCGGCAAGATCATCGACGACTTCTTCCTGCCATACCTCGACATCCGCAACCGCAAAGCCGGTTATGCCGTGAGCATCGTCAAGGCAGGCGCCAAGATCGCCGGCTATGACGCAGGCCCGGTGCGGGCGCCGCTGACCGACCTGACCGGCGAAGAGTACGAAATGCTCGCTGCGCTGATCGACAAGCAAGGCGCGCAATAAACACCGACCCACAAGGCCGCTGAGCAATCAGCGGCTTTTGCGTAGAGAGGAGAATTTTCTGTGGCTGATTCCAAGCGTTACGACAACTACATCAACGGTGAATGGGTCGCCGGTGCCGATTACTCGGCGAACATCAATCCGTCCGAGTTGAGCGACACCATCGGCGACTACGCCAAGGCTGACCTGACTCAGGTTCACGCCGCCATCGATGCGGCCCGCGCCGCGTTCCCGGCGTGGTCGACTTCGGGCATTCAGGCCCGTCACGATGCGCTGGATAAAGTCGGCACGGAAATCCTCGCCCGTCGCGAAGAACTCGGCACCCTGCTGGCCCGGGAAGAGGGCAAGACCCTGCCCGAAGCCATCGGCGAAGTGACCCGCGCCGGCAACATCTTCAAGTTTTTCGCCGGTGAATGCCTGCGTCTGTCCGGCGACTACGTGCCGTCGGTGCGCCCGGGCGTCAATGTCGAAGTGACCCGCGAGGCCCTTGGCGTGGTCGGCCTGATCACCCCGTGGAACTTCCCGATTGCGATCCCGGCCTGGAAGATCGCCCCGGCGCTGGCCTACGGCAACTGCGTGGTGCTGAAACCTGCGGATCTGGTGCCGGGTTGTGCCTGGGCGCTGGCGGAAATCATCTCCCGTGCAGGCTTCCCGGCCGGCGTGTTCAACCTGGTGATGGGCAGCGGTCGAGTGGTCGGCGAAGCGCTGGTCAACAGCCCGAAAGTCGATGGCATCAGCTTTACCGGTTCGGTGGGCGTGGGGCGGCAGATCGCTGTTAATTGCGTGTCGCGCCAGGCCAAGGTGCAACTGGAAATGGGCGGCAAGAACCCGCAGATCATTCTCGACGACGCCGACCTCAAACAAGCGGTCGAGCTCTCGGTGCAGAGCGCGTTCTATTCCACCGGCCAGCGTTGCACGGCGTCGAGCCGCCTGATCGTCACCGCCGGGATTCACGACAAATTCGTCGAGGCCATGGCCGAGCGCATGCAGTCGATCAAGGTCGGCCACGCGCTGAAATCCGGCACCGACATCGGTCCGGTGGTTTCCCAGGCGCAGCTTGAACAGGACATGAAGTACATCGACCTCGGCCAGTCCGAAGGTGCACGTCTGGTCAGCGGCGGTGGTCTGGTGACCTGCGACACCGAAGGCTACTTCCTCGCGCCAACGCTGTTTGCCGACAGCGAGGCGTCGATGCGCATCAGCCGTGAAGAGATCTTCGGCCCGGTGGCCAACGTCGTTCGCGTGGCCGATTACGAAGCGGCGCTGGCGATGGCCAACGACACCGAGTTCGGTCTGTCGGCTGGTATCGCCACCACGTCGCTGAAGTACGCCAACCACTTCAAGCGTCATTCGCAGGCCGGGATGGTGATGGTCAACCTGCCGACCGCCGGTGTCGATTACCACGTTCCGTTCGGTGGCCGTAAGGGTTCATCCTATGGCTCACGTGAGCAAGGGCGCTATGCGCAAGAGTTCTACACCGTGGTGAAAACTGCCTACATCGGTTCCTGATACACGCAATACCTGTGGGAGCTGGCTTGCCAGCGATGCGGACGACGCGATATGTCCTCGTACCGCGGTGATGCCATCGCTGGCAAGCCAGCTCCCACAAAAGCAACACCAAAGAAGATTCACCCGCGCATAAAAATAATCAGTGGGAGTACATCTACATGCAATCGTCCAAGCCGACTCACGTCCGCTATTTGATCCTGCTCATGCTGTTTCTGGTGACCACGATCAACTACGCCGACCGCGCGACCATCGCCATCGCCGGTTCCAGCCTGCAAAAAGACCTCGGCATCGACGCGGTCACCCTCGGCTACATCTTCTCTGCTTTCGGCTGGGCCTACGTCGCCGGGCAGATTCCCGGTGGCTGGCTGCTCGATCGCTTCGGCTCGAAAAAAGTCTATGCCCTGAGCATTTTCACCTGGTCGCTGTTCACCGTGCTGCAAGGCTTTGTCGGTGAATTCGGCATGTCCACGGCGATCGTCGCGCTGTTCATGCTGCGCTTTCTGGTGGGTCTGGCCGAAGCGCCGTCGTTCCCCGGCAACGCGCGCATTGTCGCGGCCTGGTTCCCGACTGCAGAACGCGGTACCGCCTCGGCGATCTTCAACTCGGCGCAATACTTCGCCACCGTGCTGTTCGCACCGCTGATGGGCTGGATCGTCTATACCTTCGGCTGGGAACACGTATTCATCGTCATGGGCCTGTTCGGCATCGTGTTCTCGGGGATCTGGCTCAAGGTTATCCACAGCCCGCGTCAACACCCGCTGGCCAACGAAGCCGAAGTGCAGTTCATCGCCGACAACGGCGGCATGGTCGACATGGACGTCAAGCAAGGCAAAAAATCCGACGGTCCGAAGTGGGATTACATCCGTCAGTTGCTGACCAACCGCATGATGCTCGGTGTATATCTGGGTCAGTACTGCATCAACGGCATCACCTATTTCTTCCTGACCTGGTTCCCGGTGTACCTGGTGCAGGAGCGTGGCATGACCATCCTCAAGGCCGGTTTTATCGCCTCGTTACCGGCGATCTGCGGTTTCATAGGTGGCGTGCTTGGCGGGGTGATTTCCGATTACTTGCTGCGCAAAGGGCATTCGCTGACCTTCGCCCGCAAGGCACCGATCATCGCCGGTCTGCTGGTGTCCAGCAGCATCGTCGCTTGCAACTATGTTGATGTGGAGTGGATGGTGGTTGGCTTCATGGCTTTGGCATTCTTCGGCAAAGGCGTGGGCGCGCTCGGTTGGGCAGTGGTGTCCGACACTTCGCCAAAACAGATCGCCGGTCTGAGCGGTGGCCTGTTCAATACCTTCGGCAACATCGCCTCGATTACTACGCCGATCGTGATTGGCTACATCATCAGCTCCACCGGTTCGTTCAAGTGGGCGCTGGTGTTTGTCGGTGCCAACGCACTGGTCGCGGTGTTCAGCTACCTGGTGATCGTCGGTCCGATCAAACGTGTGGTGCTCAAAGAGCCGCCAACCAACGGTGGTTCTGAAATCACCGGCAAATTGTCTCAAGCGCATTCCTGAGGAGCGGCGTCATGCAGTTGATTGAACATTCCGACTCGCCGCGCTACATCCGCCTGCACGAGCGGGACAACGTAGTGATTGTGGTCAACGACCAGGGCGTACCGGCCGGCACCGAGTTCCCGGACGGTCTGGTGACCGTGGACTTTGTGCCGCAGAGCCACAAGGTCACCCTCGAGGACATTCCCGAGGGCGGCCAGGTGATTCGCTACGGCCAGACCATCGGCTACGCGTTGCAGCCGATCCCGCGTGGCAGCTGGGTCAAGGAAGATCAACTGCGCATGCCGACCGCGCCGCCGCTGGACAGCCTGCCGCTGTCCACCGAGGTGCCTGCCGCACAGGCCCCGCTGGAAGGCTTCACGTTCGAGGGTTATCGCAACGCCGACGGCACCGTCGGTACGCGCAATATTCTCGGGATCACCACCACAGTGCAGTGCGTGACTGGCGTGCTCGATCACGCGGTGAAACGCATCAAGGACGAGTTGCTGCCGAAGTATCCGCACGTCGATGACGTGGTGGCGCTGACCCACAGTTACGGCTGCGGCGTGGCGATCACCGCCACTGACGCCTATATACCGATCCGCACCGTTCGCAATCTGGCGCGTAACCCGAACCTCGGTGGCGAAGCGCTGGTGATCAGCCTAGGCTGCGAGAAATTGCAGGCCGGGCAGGTGATGCACGAGGACGATGCCTCGGTCGATCTCAGCGAGCCATGGCTGTATCGCCTGCAGGATTCCAGTCACGGTTTCACCGAGATGATTGAGCAGATCATGGCGCTGGCCGAAGTCCGTTTGAAGAAGCTCGACCAGCGCCGCCGCGAAACCGTGCCGGCCTCCGAGCTGATCCTCGGTATGCAGTGCGGCGGCAGCGATGCGTTCTCCGGCATTACCGCCAACCCGGCGCTGGGTTATGCCTCGGACTTGCTGCTGCGCGCAGGGGCGACGGTGATGTTTTCCGAAGTCACCGAAGTACGCGATGCGATTTATCTGCTGACTTCCCGTGCCGAAACCAAGACCGTGGCGCAGGAACTGGTGCGCGAGATGGATTGGTACGACCGTTATCTAGCCAAAGGCGAGGCGGATCGCAGCGCCAACACCACGCCGGGCAACAAGAAGGGCGGGTTGTCGAACATTGTCGAGAAGTCGCTGGGTTCGATCGTCAAATCCGGCAGCAGCGCGATCAACGGCGTGCTCGGCCCGGGCGAGCGGTTCAAGCAGAAGGGTTTGATTTTCTGCGCGACGCCGGCCAGTGATTTTGTCTGCGGCACCTTGCAGTTGGCAGCGGGGATGAACCTGCATGTGTTCACCACCGGACGGGGTACGCCGTATGGTTTGGCGATGGCGCCGGTGGTCAAGGTCTCGACCCGCACCGAACTGGCGCAGCGCTGGCCGGATCTGATCGATATCGATGCCGGGCGGATTGCTACCGGCCGTGCGTCCATCGAGGAGTTGGGCTGGGAGTTGTTCCACTATTACCTGGATGTGGCGAGCGGCAAGCAGCAGACGTGGGCGGAGAAGCACAAGCTGCATAACGACATCACCCTGTTCAATCCGGCGCCGATTACCTGATACCGCGTCATCGTTCTTCGCGAGCAGGCTCGCTCCCACATTTGAAATGCATTCCCCTGTGGGAGCGAGCCTGCTCGCGAAAGCGATCCAACAGACGCCAAAGGATCGGGTGGCTTATCATTAAGCCCTGACGACGCTCACCCAAAGGCTCCCCCGGCATGCTGGCAATCTTCCTCGAAACCCTGAACATCACCGCGCCGGTGTTCGCCATGCTGTTCCTCGGGGTGTTGCTCAAGCGCATCGACTGGATCAACGATAACTTCATCCACACCGCCTCGGCGCTGGTGTTCAACGTCAGCATGCCGGCGCTGCTGTTTCTCGGGATTCTGCATGCGGATCTGCACGCCGCACTGCAACCGGCGCTGCTGATCTATTTTGCGATCGCGACGCTGGTGAGTTTTGCCCTGGCCTGGGGCTGGGCGATCATCAAGTGCCCGCGCGAAGATCGCGGCATCTACACCCAGGGCGCGTTTCGCGGCAACAACGGGGTGATCGGTCTGGCGCTGGCGGCGAGCATGTACGGCGACTACGGGATTTCCCTCGGGGCGATTCTCGCGGCGCTGGTGATCCTGTTTTACAACACGCTGTCGACCATCGTGCTCGCGGTGTACAGCCCGGTGATCAAGTCCGATCCGTGGAGCATTTGCAAAAGCGTGTTCAGCAACCCGCTGATCATCAGCGTGATTGCCGCCGCGCCGTTCGCCTATTTCCAGATCAGCCTGCCGGGCTGGCTGGAAACCTCCGGCCAGTATCTGGCGCAAACCACTTTGCCGCTGGCGCTGATCTGCATTGGTGGCACGCTGTCACTGGCGGCGCTGCGCAAGAGCGGCAGCATGGCGCTGAGTTCGAGTCTGGTGAAGATGATCGGCCTGCCGGTGCTGGCGACGCTGGGGGCGTGGTTGTGGGGCTTTCGTGGCGCAGAGCTGGGGATTCTGTTTCTGTACTTCGGCAGCCCGACGGCGGCGGCCAGTTTCGTCATGGCCCGGGCGGCGCAGGGCAATCATGAGCTGGCAGCGGCGATCATTGTGCTGACCACGCTGATGGCGGCGGTGACCACCAATATCGGGATCTTTCTGTTGCAGTGGGGTGGGTGGATCTGACTGACAGATCTTCAGTGGCTGACAGGGCCTCTTCGCGAGCAGGCTCGCTCTCACAGGGAAATGCATTCCCAATGTGGGAGCGGGCTTGCTCGCGAAGGCGTCAGTTCGATCATTCAGGTTTCTGATAGGTATCGATCACTTCCTGCGCCGCACGAAACGCATCAATCGCCGCCGGCACCCCGGCGTACACCGCGCAATGCAGCAGCGCCTCGCGAATCTCTTCGACCGTGCAGCCGTTGTTCAGCGCACCGCGCACGTGGCCCTTCAATTCCTGCGGGCACTTCAATGCGGTCAGCGCTGCAAGGGTAATCAGGCTGCGGGTTTTCAGCGGCAGACCTTCGCGATTCCACACGCCGCCCCAGGCGTGTTCATTGACGAAATCCTGCAACGGCTGAGTGAATTCGGTGGCGTTGCCCAGCGCGCGATCAACGAACGCATCGCCCATTACCTGACGGCGGATCTCAACCCCGGTTTTCTGCGAATCGGTCATGGCACATCCCTCTTGTGGTGTTGGCGGCGCCAGGCGCGTACGGACGTGAACAACAGAAACGCCAGCAGCGTCGGCAGCACGTAGAACAGCATCAGTTTTTCCAGTTTGCCGGCCAGCGGCATGCCGGTGGTGAACGACACCACGTGCAGCCCGTAAGCCGCGTACAAACCGAGCAACAACAAACCTTCGGCGCGGGTCACGCGGTAGCCGGAATAGAACACCGGCAGGCACAGCGCGGCGACGCCGAGCATCACCGGCAAGTCGAAATCCAGCGCGTTCGGCGAGACCGACAACGGCGTCGGCGCAATCAACGCAGTGACCCCGAGCACCCCGAGCAGGTTGAACAGGTTGGCGCCAATCACGTTGCCCACGGCGATATCGCGTTGTCCGCGCAATGCGGCGATCAGCGAGGTGGCGAGTTCCGGCAGCGAGGTGCCGACCGCAACCACCGTCAGACCGATCACCCGTTCGGAGAAGCCCAGATCGGTCGCCACCGCCACCGCTGCGCCGAGCAGCAAATGCCCGGCGAACACCAACAGCGCCAGGCCGACAACGATCATCAGCAGACTGCTGAACCACGGCACCTGCGGAGGTTGTGGCGATTCCGAATGCGGGCGCGCCGAGTGCCGCGACTGGCGCAGCAACAGGCCCAGATACAACGTCAATGCCGCGAGCAACAGCACGCCGTCGAAGCGGCCGATCTGTTCATTCCAAGCGAGGACGAACACCAGCAGGCTGGCGCCGATCATCAGCGGAATGTCCAAGCGCACCAGTTGCCGCGACACCCGCAGCGGAATGATCAGCGCCGACAGGCCGAGGGTCACGAGGATGTTGAAGATGCTGCTGCCGATCACGCTGCCGACGGCAATGTCGGGGTTGTGCGCCAGGGTCGCTTGCAAGCTGACCGCCATCTGTGGGGCGCTGCTGCCGAGGGCGACGATGGTCAGGCCGATGATCAGCGGTCGCACATGCAGGCGCGCGGCGAGACGCACGGCGGCGCGCACCATCAGTTCGGCGCCGAGGATCAGCAGGATCAGGCCGCTGAGCAGCTCGATCACATTGATCAGCGGTAAATCGGCTAGAGCAAAAATGGTCAGTGCTCCATCAGTCGTCGAGGGCCTGTATGCGCACCCGTGCCGTGCCGCTGCCGAGCATGCCGAGGCGTTCGGCGGCTTCGCGCGAGACATCGATCAAGCGGCCACGGGTGTGCGGGCCGCGATCGTTGATGCGCACAACGCAGGATTTGTCGTTTTTCAGGTTGGTGACCTTCACCCGGGTGCCGAATGGCAATTGGCGGTGGGCGGCGGTCAGGGAATTCTGGTTGAACGCTTCGCCGCTGGCGGTGCGTTTACCGTGGTGTTTGGCACCGTAATAGGAGGCGACGCCGGTCTGGTCGTAACCGTGCGGGTCGATGATGTCGTTGCTGGCGCAACCGGCGAGCAAGGAGAGCAGGGCGCAGGCGCCGAGCAGACGTTTCATTCAAAGGCTCCACAAAACAAATGTGGAAACAACCCAATGTGAAGATCAGCTTCTGTGGCGAGGGGATTTATCCCCGATGGGGCGCGCAGCGCCCCCAAATTCCAGATACAGAAGAATTTGGGCCGCTTCGCAGCCCATCGGGGATAAATCCCCTCACCACAAAAAACCTCCAGCCATAGAAGATTGTTCCCACAGGGGATGGAGCCAGGCTTCAGGTCTGGCCCCATTTGCATCAGCCTTCGAGCTTGCTTTTCAGCAGTTCGTTCACTTGCTGCGGGTTGGCTTTGCCTTTCGAAGCCTTCATGGCCTGACCGACGAAGAAGCCGAACATCTTGCCGCGTTTGGCTTCGTCTGCCGCACGGTATTGTTCGACCTGCTCGGCGTTGGCCGCGAGCATTTCGTCCAGCACCGCGGAGATCGCGCCGCTGTCGGTCACTTGCTTGAGGCCGCGCTTGTCGATGATCTCGTCCGCGGTGCCTTCGCCGTTGGCCATCGCTTCGAACACCACTTTGGCGATCTTGCCGGAGATGGTGTTGTCCTTGATGCGCTGCAGCATGCCGCCCAACAGTTCAGCGGAAACCGGCGATTCGTCGATGTCCAGGCCTTGCTTGTTGAGCAGGCTGCCCAACTCGACCATCACCCAGTTCGCCGCCAGTTTGGCGTCGCCACCGATGGCTGCGACCTTCTCGAAGTAGTCCGCTTGCTCACGGCTGGTGGCCAGCACGTTGGCGTCGTAGGCCGACAGACCGAACTGGCTCTGGAAGCGCTCGCGTTTTTGCGGTGGCAGTTCCGGCAGGGTGGCGCGCACCTCGCCGAGGAACGACTCTTCGATGACCACCGGCAGCAGGTCCGGGTCGGGGAAGTAACGATAGTCGTTGGCTTCCTCTTTGGAGCGCATCGGACGGGTCTCGTCCTTGTTCGGATCGTACAGACGGGTCTGCTGGATCACTTTGCCGCCGTCTTCGATCAGCTCGATCTGCCGCTGGATCTCGGAGTTGATGGCCTTCTCGATGAAGCGGAACGAGTTGACGTTCTTGATCTCGCAGCGGGTACCGAACTCGACCTGGCCTTTCGGGCGTACCGAGACGTTGCAGTCGCAACGCAGCGAACCTTCGGCCATGTTGCCGTCACAGATGCCCAGGTAACGCACCAGCGCATGGATCGCCTTGACGTACGCCACGGCTTCCTTGGCGCTGCGCATGTCCGGCTCGGAAACGATTTCCAGCAGCGGCGTGCCGGCACGGTTCAGGTCAATGCCGGTGGCACCGTTGAATTCTTCGTGCAGGCTCTTGCCGGCGTCTTCTTCCAGGTGCGCGCGGGTGATGCCGACACGTTTGACGGTGCCGTCTTCCAGCGCGATGTCCAGGTGACCCTTGCCGACGATCGGCAATTCCATCTGGCTGATCTGGTAGCCCTTCGGCAGGTCCGGGTAGAAGTAGTTTTTGCGGGCGAACACGTTGTGCTGACCGATCTCGGCGTCAATCGCCAGACCGAACATCACCGCCATGCGCACCGCTTCCTGGTTCAGCACCGGCAATACGCCGGGCATGCCCAGGTCGATCAGGCTGGCCTGGGTGTTCGGCTCGGAGCCGAACTGGGTGGAACTACCGGAAAAGATTTTCGACCGGGTAGTGAGCTGAGTGTGAATCTCCAGCCCGATCACGACTTCCCATTGCATGTGTGTCTCCTCAGAAGCCGGTTGGGGTGCGGGTGTGCCAGTCAGTGTTCAACTGATACTGGTGCGCAACGTTGAGCAAACGGCCTTCCTGGAAATACGGCGCAAGCAACTGCACGCCCACCGGCAGACCGTCGACAAAACCGGCCGGCATCGACAGGCCCGGCAGGCCCGCGAGGTTGGCGGTGATGGTGTAGACGTCTTCCAGATAGGCAGCGACCGGATCGCTGTTCTTGGCGCCGAGCTTCCAGGCCGGGTTCGGCGTGGTCGGGCCGAGAATGATGTCGACTTCACTAAAGGCCGCCATGAAGTCGTTTTTCACCAGGCGACGGATCTTCTGCGCTTTCAGGTAGTAGGCGTCGTAGTAACCGGCGGACAGCGCGTAGGCACCGACCATGATCCGGCGCTGCACTTCAGGCCCGAAGCCTTCGCCGCGGGAGCGCTTGTACAGGTCGATCAGGTTTTCCGGGTTCTCGCAGCGATGGCCGAAGCGCACGCCGTCGAAACGCGACAGGTTCGAGGAGGCCTCGGCTGGCGCGATCACGTAGTACGCAGGAATCGCGTGCTGCATGTTCGGCAGGCTGATTTCCTTGATCACGGCACCGAGCTTCTGCAGCTCTTTGATGCTGTTCTGGATCAGTTCGGCGATGCGCGGGTCGAGACCGGCGCTGAAGTACTCCTTCGGCACGCCGATGCGCAGGCCCTGCAGCGAAGTGTTGAGGCTGGCGGAGTAATCCGGAACCGGCTCATCGATGCTGGTGGAGTCGTTCTGGTCGAACCCGGCCATACCTTGCAACAAAATCGCGCAGTCTTCGGCCGTACGCGCCAACGGGCCACCCTGATCGAGGCTGGAGGCGTAAGCGATCATGCCCCAGCGCGAAACACGACCGTACGTCGGTTTCAGGCCTGTGAGGTTGGTGAATGCAGCGGGCTGACGGATCGAACCACCGGTATCGGTGGCCGTGGCCGCCGGCAACAGACGAGCGGCAACCGCCGCCGCCGAACCACCGGACGAACCGCCCGGCACGTGTTCCAGGTTCCACGGGTTTTTCACCGCGCCGTACCAGCTCGACTCGTTGGCCGAACCCATGGCGAATTCGTCCATGTTGGTCTTGCCCAGGGTCACGGCGCCGGCAGCGGCCAGTTTCGCGACCACGGTGGCGTCGTACGGCGCCTTGAAGTTGTCGAGCATCTTCGAACCGCAGCTGGTGCGGATGCCTTGAGTGCAGAACAGGTCCTTGTGGGCGATCGGCGCACCGAGCAGGGCGCCGCTCTCACCGTTGGCCCGGCGTGCATCGGCGGCTTTCGCCTGCTCGAGTGCCAGCTCTTCGGTGAGGCTGATGAAACTGTTGAGCTGCGGATCGAGCTGGGTAATACGCGCCAGCAGGACTTTGGTCAGCTCTTCGGAGGAAAACTTTTTATCGGCGAGACCGCGGGCGATCTCGGCCAGAGTCATTTGATGCATTGCAGGCTCTTTCCCTTTAGTCGATGACTTTCGGAACCAGATACAGGCCGTTTTCGACCGCTGGTGCGATGGACTGATAGGCCTCGCGGTGATTGGTCTCGGTCACGACGTCGGCGCGCAGGCGCTGACTGGCTTCCAGCGGGTGGGCCAAAGGCTCGATACCGTCGGTATCGACGGCCTGCATTTCGTCGACCAGTCCGAGAATGCTGTTGAGGGCGGAAGTAATGTGCGGAAGATCGGCATCATTCAGGCCAAGGCAGGCCAGATGTGCGATTTTTTCCACGTCGGAGCGTTCTAGCGCCATCGGGATTCTCCAGTGGAAAACAGAACGGACGGCGTCCGTGTGTTAGATTGTCGGAACACTACCGCACTTCTACGGTCATAAGGCCGCGATTGTGGGGCTTGGTGCACAGAAAAGCGGCCAATTTAACATATTGGCGCCTTGCCCAAAATCCCTGTCGTTGTTAGAGTTTGCCGCACTTTTTTACCCACGCGTTGCCTAGGGTCCCTTTCCCATGTTCAAGAAACTGCGTGGCATGTTTTCCAGCGATCTTTCCATTGACCTGGGCACTGCCAACACCCTTATTTACGTGCGCGAGCGCGGTATCGTCCTGAATGAGCCATCGGTTGTGGCCATTCGGACACACGGTAACCAGAAAAGTGTCGTTGCTGTCGGCACCGAAGCCAAGCGCATGCTCGGCCGTACGCCGGGCAACATTGCTGCCATTCGTCCGATGAAGGACGGCGTGATCGCCGACTTCAGCGTCTGCGAAAAGATGCTGCAATACTTTATCAACAAGGTTCACGAAAACAGCTTTCTGCAGCCCAGCCCTCGTGTGCTGATCTGCGTTCCATGCAAATCCACCCAGGTTGAGCGTCGTGCCATCCGTGAATCGGCCCTTGGTGCCGGTGCCCGTGAAGTGTTCCTGATCGAAGAGCCGATGGCTGCTGCGATCGGTGCCGGCCTGCCGGTTGAAGAAGCACGCGGTTCGATGGTCGTCGATATTGGTGGTGGTACCACTGAAATCGCGCTGATCTCCCTGAACGGTGTGGTCTACGCCGAATCCGTCCGCGTGGGCGGCGACCGCTTCGACGAAGCGATCATCACCTACGTGCGCCGCAACTACGGCAGCCTGATCGGTGAATCGACTGCCGAGCGCATCAAGCAGGAAATCGGTACGGCCTACCCGGGCGGCGAAGTTCGCGAAGTCGACGTTCGCGGTCGCAACCTGGCCGAAGGCGTTCCACGTGCATTCACCCTGAACTCCAACGAAGTGCTGGAAGCTCTGCAAGAGTCCCTGGCCACTATCGTTCAGGCTGTGAAAAGCGCCCTGGAGCAATCGCCGCCGGAACTGGCTTCCGACATCGCCGAGCGCGGCCTGGTGCTGACCGGCGGTGGCGCACTGCTGCGTGACCTCGACAAGTTGCTGGCCCAGGAAACCGGTCTGCCGGTGATTGTTGCCGAAGATCCGCTGACCTGTGTTGCTCGCGGCGGTGGCCGTGCATTGGAAATGATGGACAAGCACACCATGGACCTGCTCTCCAGCGAATAAGCGCCGGTTTGCAATACGTGGGTGAGCGCACAGGCAGCACTTTGCAGTGCTGCCTGTTGGCGTTTATCTTCTGTCAGTCTTCATCCAGGCCGGTTTGATGCCGTATGAATAAACAGAACATTTGCCTGGGAGGAGCGGCTTATTAAACCGCTTTTCGCCAAAGGCCCTTCGTTGGGTGTGCGCCTGTTGGTGCTGGCCGTGCTGTCGGTCGCGCTGATGGTGGTCGATGCCCGCTTCGACCTGCTCAAACCCGCGCGCAAACAAGCGTCGCTGGTGTTGATGGACGCCTACTGGATCACCGACCTGCCCGGACGGCTGTGGGAAGGGATCGCCAGTCAGTTCGGCAGCCGCACCGAGCTGGTCGCCGAAAACGAAAAACTCAAGACCGAGAACCTGCTGTTGCAGGGGCGCATGCAGAAGCTCGCCGCCCTTACCGAGCAGAACGTGCGGCTGCGCGAGTTGCTCAATTCCTCCGCGCTGGTCAACGAAAAGGTCGAAGTGGCCGAGTTGATCGGTATGGACCCCAATCCCTTCACCCATCGCATCATCATTAATAAAGGTGAGCGCGATGGCGTGGTGCTCGGTCAACCGGTGCTCGATGCACGCGGTCTGATGGGCCAGGTGGTCGAGTTGATGCCTTACACCTCCCGGGTGCTGCTGCTGACCGACACCACTCACAGCATTCCTGTGCAGGTGAACCGTAACGGTCTGCGGGCGATTGCCAGCGGCACCGGTAACCCGGAACGCCTGGAACTGCGCCATGTCGCCGATACCGCCGACATCAAGGAAGGCGATCTGCTGGTCAGCTCCGGCCTGGGTCAGCGTTTCCCGGCCGGTTATCCGGTGGCGACGGTCAAGGAAGTCATCCACGACTCCGGCCAGCCGTTCGCAATTGTCCGCGCGGTGCCAACCGCTGCGTTGAACCGCAGCCGTTATCTGCTGCTGGTGTTCAGTGACAACCGCACCGCCGAAGAGCGCGCCAACGATGCGGCGCAGGCCCAGGAAAATCTCGATGCGCAGGGCGGTGGCCCGATGCTTCCGGCCACGGTGCCGAAAGTCGTCAACACACCGGCAGCGGCGGCAACGCCAGCTGCGTCGACCGCTCCAGCGCCCGCTGCTGCGGCCAGCACCACGCCGGCCAAACCTGCAGCCAAGCCCCCGGCGGCAAGCAAGCCGCCGGCATCCCAGCCTGCTGCGCGCCCGACGGCGAAACCACCTGCCGCCACGCCAGCCAACACCGGGAGACAAGAATAATGGTCGGCGCTACCGCTTCGCGTAACGGCTGGATTGTCTGGCTGACGTTTGTCTTCGGCATCCTGCTCAGCGTTTCACCGCTGCCGATGTTCATGGAAATCCTGCGTCCCCTCTGGCTGGCCTTGCTGCTGACTTTCTGGGCGTTGTACATGCCGCATACGGTCGGCATGGTCACCGCGTTCTGCCTGGGGCTGGCCGAAGACGTGCTGCAGGGCGATCTGCTTGGCCAGAATGCCTTGATCCTGACGCTGATCACTTTCCTCGTGCTGTCGTTGCAGCAGCGTCTGCGGATGTTCCCGATGTGGCAGCAATGCCTGGTGATCCTGGTGATCTTCGGCCTCGCTCAACTGGTTCAACTGTGGCTCAGCGCCTTGACCGGCAACCGTCAGCCCACCCTGGCGCTGGTACTGCCGGCACTGGTCAGTGCCTTGCTCTGGCCTTGGGTCAGCTTCGCTTTGCGTGGATTGCGCCGGCGCTACAAAATCAACTGATTCGGTCAGGCATGTGCCCGCACCTCGACAAGGGAGATGTCTTGATGAAGCCGCTTTACCTCGCCTCTGGTTCGCCGCGTCGGCGTGAGTTGCTCACGCAGATCGGCGTGCCGTTCTCCGCCATCAGTGCGGACATCGATGAAACCCCGCTCCCCGAAGAATCGCCCTCGGCCTATGTCGAACGCCTGGCGCGTGGCAAGGCCGAGGCCGGTCGACGCACGCGGGTGTCCGACGCGGCATTTTGCGTTCTGGGCGCGGACACCGCCGTGGTGCTGGACGGCAAAATTCTTGGCAAACCGGTGGACGAAGCCGACGCATGCGCCATGCTGATGATGTTGTCCGGCAAGGAGCATGAAGTGCTGACCGCCATCGCCGTGCTCGAAGGCGAGCGCTGTGAGTCGCGCGTGGTGCGCAGTCTGGTGCGGTTCCGCCTGATCAGCCGCGAAGAGGCGGCGGCCTACTGGGCCAGTGGCGAACCCCGGGACAAGGCCGGCGGTTATGGCATTCAGGGCCTCGGCGCGGTGTTTGTCGCCGGGCTCAATGGCAGCTATTCGGCGGTGGTCGGGCTGCCGGTTTGCGAAACCGCAGAACTGTTGGGCCATTTCGGCATACCCTGTTGGCAAAACCTGAACGCGCAATGAGCGTCGTACGAATCAAGATGCGGCCATTATCGTGAACATGCCTGAACGAGACCCTGCCATGAGTGAAGAGATTCTGATCAACATCACGCCGATGGAATCGCGCGTGGCGGTGGTCGAAAACGGTGTGCTGCAAGAAGTCCATGTCGAGCGCACGCAAAAACGCGGGATCGTCGGCAACATCTATAAGGGCAAGATTGTCCGGGTGCTGCCGGGCATGCAGGCGGCATTCGTCGACATCGGTCTGGATCGTGCGGCATTCATCCACGCCTCGGAAATCTCCCTTCGCGAAGGCCCGGCGGTGGAAAGCATCAGCGCGCTGGTGCACGAAGGGCAGAGCCTGGTGGTACAGGTGACCAAGGACCCGATCGGTTCCAAGGGCGCGCGCCTGACCACGCAGCTGTCGATTCCGTCGCGTTATCTGGTGTACATGCCGCGCACCGCCCACGTCGGCATTTCCCTGAAAATCGAAGACGAAGCCGAGCGCGAGCGCCTCAAGCAGGTGGTCAGCGATTGTGTGGCCAAAGAAGGAATCAAGGAGGCCGGTGGCTTCATCCTGCGTACCGCCGCCGAAGGTGCCGGGGCCGATGAGATCCTCATGGACATCCGCTACCTGCGCCGCCTGTGGGATCAGATCAATGCGCAGATCCAGACCATCGGCGCGCCAAGTGTGATCTACGAAGACCTCGGTCTGGCCCTGCGCACCTTGCGCGATCTGGTCAGCCCGAAGATCGAGAAGATCCGTATCGACTCCCGGGAAACCTTCCAGAAAACCACGCAGTTCGTCGCCGAACTGATGCCGGAAATCGCCGATCGTCTGGAACACTATCCGGGCGAACGGCCGATTTTCGACCTGTATGGCGTCGAAGACGAAATCCAGAAAGCCCTCGAACGCAAGGTGCCGCTCAAGTCCGGCGGTTATCTGGTGGTCGATCCCGCGGAAGCCATGACCACCATCGACGTCAACACCGGCGCGTTTGTAGGCCATCGCAACCTTGAAGAAACCATCTTCAAGACCAACCTCGAAGCCGCCACCGCGATTGCCCGGCAGATGCGCCTGCGCAATCTGGGCGGGATCATCATCATCGACTTCATCGACATGGAAGATGAGGAGCATCAGCGCCAGGTGCTGCGCACCCTGGAAAAACAGCTCGAACGTGATCACGCCAAGACCAACATCATCGGCATCACCGAGTTAGGCCTGGTGCAGATGACCCGCAAGCGCACCCGCGAAAGCCTTGAGCAAGTGCTGTGCGAGCCGTGCAGCAGTTGCCAGGGCCGGGGCAAGCTGAAGACCCCGGAAACCATCTGTTACGAGATTTTCCGCGAGATTCTGCGCGAAGCCCGCGCCTATCAGGCCGAAGGTTACCGGGTGCTGGCGAACCAGAAAGTGGTGGACCGTTTGCTCGACGAAGAGTCGGGTAATGTCGCCGAACTTGAAGGGTTTATCGGCCGCACCATACGCTTTCAGGTCGAAACCATGTATTCCCAGGAACAATATGACGTGGTGCTGCTCTGAACCCCTGCAGCACATTTAATCCACAACGGCTGGCCTCAGCTTTCAGTAGTTTTTTTGCCATGGGAGCCAACTGACATGGAGCGTCTGACACGCATTTTGGCCGCACTGACCCGCTGGGGGCTGGGCCTGTGCGCGTTGGTTCTGGTGTTGATGGCGTTGTACGTCAGCCTCGGTCGGGAACTGACGCCACTGGTGGCGGAATACCGCACCGATATCGAAGACAAGGCCACGGCTGCGCTCGGCATGCCGTTGCAGATCGGCGAACTGGAAGGCAACTGGAGCGGTTTCGCGCCGATTCTGCTGGCCCACGATGTGATGGTCGGTGACGGCGCCAATGCCTTGCGTCTGGATCGGGTGCGCGTGGTGCCTGACCTCTGGGCCAGTCTGCTGGCGCGCGAAGTCCGCATCGCCCACCTGGAATTGAACGGCCTGAAGATCAGCGTCAAGGAAGCGCAGGACGGCACTTGGGCGCTGGAAGGCCTGCCGGTGCAGAACGATCAGCCGCTGGATCCCGAGCAATTGTTCCAACGTTCGCAGATGGTTCAGCAACTGTCGGTGCTCGACAGTCAGGTGACCGTGCAGCCGCTGGATCAGGCGCCGATGACCTTTACCTACGTCGGACTGAATCTGAAAACCGGCAGCAGCCGTCAGCGTCTTGATGCTCGTCTGACCTTGCCCGATGGGCAACCGGTGGCGATGAGCCTGCGTACACGGATTCGCCCCTCTCAATTGCCGAACAGTTCGGTGGAAGGTTATGTCAGCCTGCCGCAAAGCGATTGGTCGAAGTGGCTGCCTGAGCGTGTGACTCAACAGTGGAATTTTTCCGAGATCAAAGCGGGCGGCGAGCTGTGGGTGAACTGGAACGACGGCGCTCTGCAAAGCGCCGCCATCCGTTTGAACGCACCACAGGTGACCGGCGCTTATGCCGAGCGCAAGCCGATCAAGATCAGCAATCTGGCGCTCAACGGCTATTACCAGCGTGATGACGAGGGCGCGATTGTCACTCTCGATTCGCTGGCGATGAACTTCGGCGAGACCCGCTGGGAATCCCATGTGCAGCTCAAGCAGACGGTGGCCACCGATAAAACCGATGAGTTGTGGCACTTGCAGGCCGACCGCCTCGACCTGACACCGATCACACCGTTGCTCAATGCGCTGGGGCCGTTGCCCGAAAACGTCGCCACGGTGATCGACCACCTGAAGGTAACGGGTGGACTGCGCAACGTACTGCTGGATTTTCGCCCCAACGCCACCGACGGTTCGAAATTCGGCTTCGCTGCCAACCTCGATAATGTCGGTTTCGATGCCTATCACGGTGCCCCGGCGGCGCGAAACGTCAGTGGCAGCCTCAGCGGCAACCTCGACGGTGGCGAGTTACGCCTGGACAGCAAGGATTTCGTCCTGCACCTCGATCCGATCTTCGCCAAGCCATGGCAATACATCCAGGCCAATGCCCGACTGACCTGGAAGCTCGATAAAGAAGGTTTCACCCTGATCGCGCCGTACCTGAAAGTGCTGGGCGAAGAGGGCAAAATTGCCGGCGACTTCCTGATCCGCCTGCACTTCGACCATAGCCAGGAAGACTACATGGACCTGCGCGTCGGGCTGGTCGATGGCGATGGTCGCTACACCGCCAAATACCTGCCCGAAGTCTTGAGCCCGGCCCTCGACGAGTGGCTGCGTACAGCGATCCTCAAGGGCGCCGTGGATCAGGGCTTCTTCCAGTACCAGGGTTCGCTGAGCAAAAACGCCAAGGACGTGGATCGCAGCATCAGCCTGTTCTTCAAGGTGCATGACGCCGAGCTGGCGTTCCAGCCGGGCTGGCCGCACGTGAGCAAGGTCAGCGGCGATGTGTTCATCGAGGACAGCGGCGTGCGCATCGTGGCCGACAAGGGCCAGCTGCTCGACACCCAGGTCAGCGACGTTTTCGTCAACATTCCCCATGTGCCGGCCGGGCAGCCCACCCATCTGTTGCTCGACGGCGGGTTTGCCGGCGGGCTGGGCGATGGCTTGAAGATTCTGCAGACCGCGCCGATCGGTACCGGCGAAACCTTTGCCGGCTGGGAAGGCGAGGGCGATTTGCAGGGCAGGGTCAAACTCGACATTCCGCTGGAAAAGGGCGATCTGCCGAAGATCCTCGTCGATTTCAAAACCGCCAATGCGCGCCTGAAACTGGCTGAGCCGAAGCTGGAACTGAGTCAGCTCAAGGGCGATTTCCGTTTTGACAGCACCAAGGGGCTGAGCGGGCAGAACATCGCCGCCAGGGCCTTCGACAAGCCGGTGACCGCGCAGATTTTCGCTGATGGCAGCCCGAACAAGCTCAAGACTCGGGTCGCGGCTTCCGGGCAGGTCGAGGTCAAGAAGCTCACTGACTGGCTGGGCGTGACTCAGCCGTTGCCGGTGTCCGGGACCCTTCCGTATCAGTTGCAGGTCAACCTTGACGGCACTGACAGTCAGCTCACTGTCAGCTCCAGCATGAAAGGCGTGGCAGTGGATCTGCCGGCACCGTTTGGCATGTCGGCCGAGCAGGGGCGTGACACGGTGTTCCGCATGACGCTGCAAGGTGCGGAGCGGCGTTACTGGGTCAACTACGATCAACTGGCGAGCTTCACCTTCGCCGCGCCGCCGAGCAATATCGCCGATGGTCGCGGTGAGCTGTTCCTCGGTACGGGCGACGCCGTACTGCCGGAGGCCAAGGGCTTGCGCATTCGCGGGGTGCTGTCGGAGCTGGACGTCGCGCCGTGGCAGGATCTGGTCAGCAAATACGCCGGCAACGATCCGGGCGGCAGTGCCAAACAATTGCTCAACAGTGCCGACTTCAAGGTGGGCAAGCTCACCGCCTTCGGCACCACGCTCGATCAGGCCGCCGTGCAGGTCAATCGCAAGCCATGGGCGTGGAATCTGTCGCTCGACAGCCAGCAGGCCAAGGGTTCGGCCAGCCTGCCCGATGCCAAGGGCGCGCCGATCGCGGTCAATCTGCAATACGTACGCCTGCCGGCGCCGGATCCGACGGTGCAGGCCGACGAGAATTCGCCTGATCCGCTGGTTTCGGTCGACCCGACCAAGATTCCCGCGCTGGATATCACCATCAATCAGTTGTTTCTGGGCCAGGATCTGGTCGGTGGCTGGTCGCTGAAAGTTCGCCCGACGGCCAAAGGCATCGCCCTGAACAACATGGACATGGGCCTCAAGGGCATCCTGTTGCAGGGCAATGGCGGCTGGGAAGGGGCGCCGGGTTCGACCAACAGCTGGTTCAAGGGCCGGATCAGCGGCAAGAACCTTGCCGATGTGCTCAAGGGCTGGGGCTTTGCGCCGAGCGTGACCAGTGAAGAGTTCCACATGGATGTCGATGGCCGCTGGCCGGGCTCGCCGGCATGGCTGGCAACCAAGCGCTTCTCCGGCACGCTGGATGCCTCGCTCAATAAAGGTCAGTTCGTTGAAGTTGAGGGCGGCGCGCAGGCGTTGCGGGTGTTCGGTCTGCTCAACTTCAACTCCATCGGCCGTCGTCTGCGTCTGGACTTCTCCGACTTGTTTGGCAAAGGCTTGAGCTACGATCGGGTCAAGGGCCTGTTGGTGGCAAATAACGGCGTGTATGTCACCCGCGAGCCGATTCGTCTGACCGGTCCTTCGAGCAACCTTGAGCTGGACGGTACGCTGGATTTGGTCGGCGATAAGGTCGATGCGAAATTGCTGGTGACCTTGCCGGTGACCAACAACCTGCCGATTGCTGCGTTGATTGTCGGCGCGCCGGCGGTCGGCGGGGCGTTGTTCCTGATCGACAAGCTGATCGGCGACCGCGTAGCGCGCTTCGCCAGCGTCAAGTACACCGTCAAAGGCCCGTGGAAAGAGCCGAAAATCACCTTCGACAAGCCTTTTTGAACAGCCACATCCCAGGCCTATGGAGTAGCATGGCCGCATACCTGTTACGGAGTGCGCCATGTCTTTAGCGGTGATTCAAATGGTCAGCCAGAGTGATGTGCTGGCCAATCTGGCGCAGGCTCGACGCCTGCTCGAACAGGCCGCGGCCGGCGGCGCGAAGCTGGCGGTGCTGCCGGAAAACTTCGCCGCCATGGGCCGTCGCGACATCGCCGACATCGGCCGTGCCGAAGCGCTGGGCGAAGGTCCGATCCTGCCATGGTTGAAACAGACCGCCCGCGACCTCAAGTTATGGATAGTGGCCGGCACGTTGCCGTTGCCGCCGCTTGGGCAACCGGACGCCAAGTCGCATGCCTGTTCGCTGCTGGTCAACGATCAGGGTGAAACCGTGGCACGGTATGACAAGTTGCACCTGTTCGATGTTGATGTGGCGGACAATCGCGGGCGGTATCGCGAATCCGATGACTATGCTTATGGCAGTGGCGTGGTGGTCGCAGACACGCCGGTTGGCCGAGTCGGCCTGACCGTGTGTTACGACCTGCGCTTTCCGGAGCTGTACAGCGAATTGCGCGCCGCCGGTGCCGAGTTGATTACCGCCCCGTCGGCCTTCACCGCAGTGACCGGTGCGGCGCATTGGGACGTGCTGATTCGCGCCCGTGCCATCGAGACGCAGTGCTATGTATTGGCGGCAGCGCAGGGCGGAACCCACCCGGGACCGCGTGAGACCTTCGGTCATGCGGCGATCATCGATCCGTGGGGCCGTGTGCTGGCGCATCAGGATCAAGGCGAGGCGGTATTGTTGGCCGCACGCGACAGTGATGAACAAGCGTCTATCAGGGCGCGAATGCCGGTGACGAGTCATCGGCGGTTTTTCTCGCAGGGCGCCCAGCGGCCTGCTTCAGAACATGAATTTAAGGCGTAAACCTATGAGCGAGTTGTTGTCCTCAGTCAGTGATCACCTGTTGGCGCCCGGCGGCGTGACCATCGAGAGCCTGCAAGGTGTGCTCGGCGATCTGGCCGGCCCGGGCATCGATGCTGCCGATCTGTATTTCCAGGGCCAGATCTCCGAGTCGTGGTCGCTGGAGGACGGTATCGTCAAGGAAGGCAGCTTCAACCTCGACCAAGGTGTTGGCGTGCGTGCGCAGTCCGGCGAGAAAACCGGTTTTGCCTACAGCAACGCGATCACCCTCGAAGCCCTGGGCGCTGCGGCCCGTGCCGCCCGCTCGATTTCCCGCGCCGGGCAGAACGGCACGGTGCAGGCGTTCAGCACCCAGGACGTCGCGCAGTTGTATGCGCCGGACAATCCGCTGGAAGTGCTGAGCCGCGCCGAGAAAGTCGAGCTGCTCAAGCGCATCGACGTCGCCACCCGCGCCCTCGATCCACGGATTCAGCAGGTCAGCGTGAGCATGGCCGGGGTCTGGGAACGGATTCTGGTGGCGTCCACCGACGGTGGCCTGGCCGCTGATGTGCGTCCGCTGGTACGTTTCAACGTCAGCGTGATCGTCGAGCAGAATGGGCGTCGCGAGCGCGGCGGACATGGCGGCGGCGGGCGTACCGACTACCGTTATTTCCTCGCCGAAGACCGTGCCATGGGCTATGCCCGTGAAGCACTGCGTCAGGCCCTGGTGAATCTGGAAGCGATTCCGGCACCGGCCGGCACCTTGCCTGTCGTCCTCGGTTCGGGCTGGTCCGGTGTGCTCCTGCACGAAGCGGTCGGTCACGGTCTGGAAGGCGACTTCAACCGCAAGGGCAGTTCGGCCTATAGCGGGCGCATGGGCGAAATGGTTGCCTCCAAGCTCTGCACCATTGTCGATGACGGCACGTTGAGCGGTCGTCGCGGCTCGCTGAGCGTCGACGACGAAGGCACTCCGACCGAGTGCACCACGCTGATCGAAAACGGCGTGCTCAAGGGCTACATGCAGGACAAGCTCAATGCGCGTCTGATGGGCGTGGCCCGTACCGGCAACGGTCGTCGCGAGTCCTACGCGCATCTGCCGATGCCGCGCATGACCAACACCTACATGCTCGGAGGCGAGAGCGATCCGGCGGAAATCATCGCGTCGGTGAAGAAGGGCATCTACTGCGCCAACCTTGGCGGCGGTCAGGTCGACATCACCAGCGGCAAGTTCGTGTTCTCCACCAGTGAGGCGTACCTGATCGAGGACGGCAAGATCACCGCGCCGGTCAAGGGCGCGACGTTGATCGGCAACGGCCCCGAGGCGATGAGCCGGGTGTCGATGGTCGGTAACGATCTGGCGCTGGACAGCGGTGTGGGCACGTGCGGCAAGGACGGGCAGTCGGTGCCGGTGGGTGTCGGTCAGCCGACGCTGAAGATCGATGCGATTACCGTGGGTGGCACGGGCGCATAAACAGAGGTGGAGCTGCGGGTGGCGCGCAGGGCGGCCACCCGATGGCGAGT
The DNA here is from genome assembly GCF_030209055.1 of Pseudomonas sp. lyk4-TYG-107. Lineage (NCBI taxonomy): Bacteria > Pseudomonadati > Pseudomonadota > Gammaproteobacteria > Pseudomonadales > Pseudomonadaceae > Pseudomonas > Pseudomonas sp. lyk4-TYG-107. The sequence continues at coordinate 225,500 of NZ_JARVST010000027.1, read as the reverse complement.
ATCAACGCAGGCCGCGTTGGGTATCGTCCAGCTCACGGATGTACTTGAAGATCTTGCGGCTGGAAGCAGGAGGTTTGTTGTGTGCAACCTCGTGCTGAGCCTGACGGATCAGGGAACGCAGTTGCTGGCGATCGGCGTCGGGGTATTCGACGACGAATTTCTCCAGCACGGCATCGTCACCAGCGATCAGGCGGTCACGCCAGCGTTCGAGGTTGTGGAAACGCTCGTTGTACTGACGGGTGGAGGCATCGAGTTGATCGAGCAGGACCAGAATCGCGTCAGTGTCCTGATCGCGCATCAGTTTGCCGATGAACTGCAGGTGCCGTTTACGCGCGATGTTCGCGGTGTGCTTCGGCGCATCAGCCAGGGCCCGGCGCAAGGCGTCGGTCAATGGCAGTTTTGCCTGCAAGTCGGGCTTGAGTGTTGTAAGGCGCTCGCCAAGGTCAACCAGAGCATGCAGCTCGCGTTTGACCTGAGATTTGCTTTTTTCTCCCGTATCGAGGGAGTCGTCGTAAGAATCAACCATGGTGGCAGTCCGCAAAGAAACGCCGCCATGATAACCAGTCGGGGGCCGCTTGTCCGGCCCGGTCGCTCGATGACCCCAGCCGAAAGCAGAATTTGAGTGGAGATGAGCATGAGTGCAGTTCAAAGCGTCGGCCCGCAAGCATTGCCGGCACTGCAGGAACAGGTCGAGCAGATCATCGCCGAAGCCAAGCGTCAGGGAGCCAGTGCCTGCGAAGTCGCGGTGTCGCTGGAGCAGGGTTTATCGACGTCGGTGCGTCAGCGTGAGGTCGAGACGGTCGAATTCAATCGCGACCAGGGCTTTGGCATCACCCTGTACGTCGGCCAGCGCAAAGGCTCGGCCAGCACGTCCGCCACCGGGCCGGACGCGATTCGTGAAACCGTTGCCGCTGCACTGGCGATCGCCAAACATACCTCTGAAGACGAAGCCTCGGGCCTCGCCGATGCCGCGCTGATGGCCAGGGATGTGCAGGATTTCGACCTGTTCCACGAATGGGACATCACCCCGGAGCAGGCCATCGAGAAGGCGTTGCTCTGTGAAGCCGCCGCGTTCGACGCCGATGCGCGAATCAAGAACGCTGACGGCACCACCCTCAGCACCCATCAGGGCTGCCGTGTATATGGCAACAGCCACGGTTTCATCGGTGGTTACGCGTCGACCCGGCACAGCCTGAGCTGCGTGATGATCGCCGAAGCCGACGGCCAGATGCAGCGCGATTACTGGTATGACGTCAATCGTCAGGGCAGCTTGCTGGCGGATCCGGTGAGCATCGGCCAGCGTGCCGCGCAACGTGCCGCGAGCCGTCTGGGCGCGCGTCCGGTACCGACCTGCGAAGTGCCGGTGCTGTTTTCCGCTGAACTGGCGGGCGGCTTGTTCGGCAGCTTCCTGTCGGCGGTGTCTGGCGGCAGTCTGTATCGCAAATCATCGTTCCTCGAAGGCACGCTGGGGCAGAAGCTGTTTCCGGAATGGCTGACCATCGATGAGCGTCCGCATCTGATGCGCGCCATGGGCAGTGCGTCCTACGACGGCGATGGTCTGGCCACCTACGCCAAACCGTTCGTTGAGAAGGGCGAGCTGGTGTCGTACATCCTCGGCACATACTCCGGGCGCAAACTCGGCATGCCGAGCACTGCCAATGCGGGAGGCGTACACAACCTGTTCGTCACTCACGGTGATGAAGATCAGGCGGCGCTGTTGAAGCGCATGGGCCGTGGCTTGTTGGTTACCGAGTTGATGGGCCATGGCTTGAACATGGTCACCGGCGACTATTCGCGTGGGGCGGCGGGGTTCTGGGTCGAGAACGGCGAAATCCAGTTCGCGGTGCAGGAAGTGACCATCGCCGGCAACATGCGCGACATGTTCAAGCAGATCGTCGCAGTCGGTAATGATCTGGAGCTGCGCAGCAATATTCGTACGGGCTCGGTGCTGATCGAGCGGATGACTGTCGCGGGCAGCTAAGCCCCAGCGGTCAGACAAGAAAGGCGCGCCACCTCATCGGGTGGCGCGCCTTTTTTCTTGGCTCCACACAAAACCTTGTGGGAGCGAGCCTGCTCGCGAAAGCGATTTAACAGCCGACCGCAGCGGTGACTGACACGACGCCTTCGCGAGCAGGCTCGCTGCCCCCAATGAAGTCTGTGTAACCAGGCGCTCTTGTTTTGGTTCTCATTATCATCTAATAATAAATCTCATCTCCGAACGAGTCCCGGATCATGAGTTCTGCCTTGCACGAGCAGCCGTACCTCGAAAGCTGGCGCTGGATGAGTCGCCAGATCCGTTGCGCGATGGATCCTGACGAACCACGCCTGATCGAACATTACCTGGCCGAAGGCCGTTATCTGGCCTGCTGTACGGCGACTTCCCCGTGGACCATCGCTGAAACCTCCTTCCGTTTGTTGATCGACACGGCCACCGATATCGCCTTGCCGTGGCACTGGCGCAGCCTGTGTCTCGATCAAGCCTGGCGGCCGTTGCGTGAAATGGAGCGCCTGTCGCTGTGCAACTGCCGGCTCCAGCGCTGGCAGCGCTACACCTGGCAACTGGCGACCTGCGAGTTGCTTCCCTCGATTCCTCTCATTGAATTAGTCCAAGGATTTACCGATGACCAAGACACGTATTGAGCGCGACAGCATGGGCGAATTGCAGGTGCCGGTGGACGCTCTCTACGGCGCGCAGACCCAGCGCGCAGTGGATAACTTCCCGATCAGCGGCAAGCCGATGCCAACGCAATTCATCCGTGCGCTGATCCTCGCCAAAGCCGCCGCCGCGCGGGCCAACGTCGAGCTCAACCAGCTCAGCGCCGGCCAGGGCAAAGCTATCAGCGATGCCGCGCAAGGCCTGCTCGAAGGCGATTTCATGCAGCATTTCCCGGTGGATATCTTCCAGACCGGCTCCGGCACCAGCTCCAACATGAACGCCAACGAAGTGATCGCGACCCTCGCCAGCCGCCTGCTCGGCGAGCCGGTCAACCCGAACGATCACGTCAACTGCGGCCAGAGCAGCAACGACATCATTCCGACCACCATCCACGTCAGCGCCGCCCTGGCGTTGCACGAACAACTGCTGCCGGCGCTGTTGCATTTGGTGCAGGTCATCGAAAACAAAGCCGAACAGGTGCACCACCACGTCAAAACCGGCCGCACGCACTTGATGGACGCGATGCCGGTGCGCATGAGTCAGGTGCTCAATGGCTGGGCGCAGCAGCTCAAGGCCAACATCGGTCATCTGCAGGACTTGCTGCCGAGCCTGCAATCGCTGGCGCAGGGCGGTACGGCGGTCGGCACCGGGATCAATGCGCATCCGGAATTCGCCGCGCGTTTCAGCCGCCAGCTCAGCCAACTGACGAATGTGCAATTCACTCCGGGCAAGGATCTGTTCGCCCTGATCGGCTCGCAGGACACCGCCGTCGCCGTCTCCGGTCAGCTCAAGGCCACCGCCGTATCGCTGATGAAAATCGCCAATGACCTGCGCTGGATGAACTCTGGTCCGCTCGCCGGCCTTGGCGAGATCGAGCTGGAAGCCCTGCAACCGGGTTCGTCGATCATGCCGGGCAAGGTTAATCCGGTGATTCCGGAAGCTACTGCGATGGTCGCTGCGCAAGTGATCGGCAACGACTCGGTGATCACCATCGCCGGCCAGTCGGGCAATTTCGAACTGAACGTGATGCTGCCGATCATCGCCCAGAACCTGCTGAGCAGCATCGAACTGCTGGCCAATGCCAGTCGTCTGCTCGGCGACAAGGCCATCGCCAGCTTCAAGGTCAATGAGTCGCGGCTCAAGGAAGCGCTGTCGCGCAACCCGATTCTGGTCACCGCGCTCAACCCGATCATCGGCTACCAGAAAGCCGCCGAAATCGCCAAGCAGGCCTACAAGCAGGGCCGCCCGGTGATCGACGTCGCGCTGGAGCACACCGACCTGTCGCGCAGCCAACTGGAAGAGTTGCTCAACCCCGAGAAACTCACCGCTGGCGGCGTGTAAATACCGCAACCGCTTTGGAGGTTCACCATGGAGCACTGGAAACGCACGATCGAACGGGCCAATCGCTGCTTCATGCTCGGCGAGCTGATCGACGCCCGCGAGGCTTACCTGCAAGCCCTGGCCCTGGCGCAAGTGCTATTCGAACGCTGGGCCGATGCCGACGAAGCGGTGGCGGCCTGCGTCATCTCCCACCACAACCTGGCGGATCTGCACCTGCGCCTGAATCAGCCGGAGGAGAGCGCCGAGTACCTCTGCGCGATTCATCAACGGCTGTTGCAGACCATGCAGGACGAGCGCCTGCGCCCGGCCCTGCGTGAAGCGGCGTTGCGCCAGAGCAGCAAGACCTACGTCGAACTGCTGAATTTCATCAGCGAACACGGCGAATACCCGCGCACCCAGCGCCTGCTGCACCCGGACACCGGCAATGCACGCCGCGCCTCAGTCTCACATCACCATGGAGTCCACTGAAATGGCTTTTACCTTGCCTGCCTTGCCGTACGCCTACGATGCCCTGGAACCGCACATCGATGCGCAAACCATGGAGATCCACTACACCAAGCACCACCAGACCTACATCAACAACCTCAATGCCGCCGTCGAAGGCACTGAGTACGCCGAATGGCCGGTGGAAAAACTGGTCGCCAGCGTTCAGCAGTTGCCGGAAAAACTCCGCGCGGCCGTGATCAATCAGGGTGGCGGGCATGCCAACCATTCGCTGTTCTGGGAAGTCATGGTGCCCAACGGCGGTGGCAAGCCGGACGGCGCGCTGGCCAAGGCGATTGACGACCAACTGGGCGGTCTCGACAGCTTCAAGGACGCCTTTACCAAAGCCGCGTTGACCCGTTTCGGCAGCGGCTGGGCCTGGCTCAGCGTGACCCCGGAGAAAAAACTGGTCGTGGAAAGTAGCGGCAATCAGGACAGCCCGTTGATGAACGGCAACACGCCGATTCTCGGTCTGGATGTTTGGGAACACGCCTACTACCTGCGTTACCAAAACCGTCGCCCGGAATACATCAACGCGTTCTACAACGTGATCAACTGGCCGGAAGTTGCTGCGCGCTACCAGGCTGCACTGGTTTAAGTCTTCTATAAAAACAATCCCGGGCTGACTATGGGCACTGAAACACTGGCGATTGGCGGTGGGCGCATGTTTCGTTACGCGGTCGGGTCGCTGTTGCTGCTGGCGGGCATGACCCTGCTGGCCGTGCACGGGCTGGAATGGCTGGATCTGCAGCCGCGATTGTCACGCGCATTGCAGGGCGGCGCGATCTGCGCCCTCGGCACGGCGCTCGGCGCGGTGCCGGTGCTGGTGATCCGGCGTATGCCGCAGAGGCTCAGCGATACGCTACTGGGTTTCGGCGCCGGTGTGATGCTGGCGGCGACCGCGTTTTCGCTGATCGTGCCGGGTATCGCTGCTGCCGAAAGTCTGGGCCTGACACCGTGGGCCGCCAGCGGGTTGATCTGCTTCGGCATCATGCTCGGTGCGTTCGCTCTGTATCTGGTGGATCTGAAACTGTCCGGCGCCTCACCGGAAATGCTCGTCGGTACCCCCGAGCACCCGGTGATTCCGCCGCGCATCTGGCTGTTCGTCTTCGCCATCATTGCTCACAACATCCCGGAAGGCATGGCGGTGGGGGTGTCTGCTGGCGGCGGCATGCCGGATGCCGACAGTCTGGCGATGGGCATCGCCTTGCAGGATGTGCCAGAGGGATTGGTGATTGCGCTGGTACTGGCGGGGGCGGGAATGTCGCGGGTCAAGGCATTCTTGATCGGCGCGGCGTCAGGACTGGTCGAGCCGGTGTTTGCACTGCTCTGTGCGTGGCTGGTCAGTCTGGCGGAGCTGTTATTGCCGTTGGGGCTGGCGCTGGCGGCGGGGGCGATGTTGCTGGTGGTGACGCACGAAGTCATTCCGGAATCGCGCCGCAATGGTCATGACATGCTGGCCAGTCTTGGCTTGCTGATCGGGTTTTGTCTGATGATGGTGATGGATACGGCGTTGGGTTGAATACCAAAAGATCGCAGCCTGCGGCAGCTGTTGCCAAGGCTGCGATCTTCGGTGCTGGGCTGTCAGCCCCCTTCATCGAAGTAGTTGTTGATCAGCTCCACCAAAGCAACCATGGCCTCCTCAGCCTGTTCGCCTTCGGTGCTCAAATGGATCTTGGTGCCCTTGCCGGCCGCGAGCATCATCATCGCCATGATGCTTTTGCCGTCTACTGCTGTCTCGGGTGTGCGACCGACTCTTATCGTGGTCTCCGGAAACTTGCCGGCCACGCCGACGAATTTGGCCGATGCCCGGGCATGCAGACCCAATTTGTTGATGATTTCGATTTCACGAGCAGGCATCGCGGTGTGAATCCTTTAAGTGAGGTCGCGGTGGCGAACCTGGACGTTCTTCAGGGTTTTCTGCAGGGCCTGACCCAGACGTTCAGTCAGGTAAACGGAACGGTGATGCCCGCCGGTGCAGCCAATGGCAATGGTGACATAGGCGCGGTTACTCGCAGCAAAGCGTGGCAGCCATTTGTTCAAGTAGCCGAAGATGTCCTGGAACATCTCCTCAACCTCCGGTTGTGCAGCCAGGTACTCGGCGACAGGTGCGTCTAGACCCGATTGTGCACGCAGTTCCGGTTTCCAGTAAGGATTGGGCAGGCAGCGCACATCGAACACCAGATCCGCGTCCACCGGCATGCCGCGCTTGAAGCCGAACGACTCGACCAGAAACGCCGTGCCCGGCTCCGGCTGGTTCAACAGTCGCAGCTTGATGGTGTCACGCAACTGGTACAGATTGAGATTGGTGGTGTTGACCTTGAGGTCGGCCAGATCGGCGATCGGGCCGAGCAGGGCGGTTTCATCTTCGATCGCTTCGGCCAGCGAGCGGTTGGCAGTGCTCAATGGATGGCGCCGGCGGGTTTCCGAGAAGCGCTTGAGCAGGGTTTCTTCGTCGGCATCCAGATACAGCACATCGCACTGGATGTGCCGGGCACGGACTTCTTCAAGCAGTTCGGGGAAACGCGACAGGTGGCTCGGCAGATTGCGTGCATCGATCGACACGGCCACCAGCGGCTGGGCCAGTTCGGTGTGAATCAGGGCGCGTTCGGCGAGTTCCGGCAGCAGACCGGCCGGCAGGTTGTCGATGCAGTAGTAGCCGTTGTCCTCAAGGACATTCAGGGCGGTACTTTTACCCGAGCCGGAGCGGCCGCTGACGATGATCAAGCGCATGATTAATGACCGTTCTGCTCGCTCAGGACGACCTGATACAAGGCTTCGTTGCTCGGTGCGCTGCGCAGTTTTTCGCGCACTTCCTTGCGATCGAGCATGCTGGCGATCTGGCGCAGTAATTCCAGGTGGGCATCGGTGGCCGCTTCCGGGACCAGCAGTACAAACAGCAGGTCGACCGGTGCGCCGTCGATGGCATCGAAATCGATGGGGGCATCAAGGTGCATCAACGCGCTGATAGGCGCTTCGCAGCCTTTGAGGCGACAGTGGGGAATGGCGATGCCGTTGCCGAAACCGGTGGATCCGAGTTTCTCACGGGCTACCAGGCTCTCGAAAACATCCTGCATGGCCAGATCCGGCACTTCTTTATGGATGAGGTTGGCAATCTGTTCGAGGGCTTTCTTTTTACTGCCGCCCGGCACGTTCACCAGGGAACGGCCGGGGGTCAGGATACTTTCAAGTCGGATCATGGGTTGGGAGTGTTAACGACCTGTCGCGCCCTGGAGGAGGCTCTGGGTCTTTTCCTTATGCTTTTTGAGTTGGCGATCCAGCTTGTCGGTCAGTGAGTCGATCGCAGCGTACATGTCGGTATCTTCTGCGTTGGCGACCACTTCGCTGCCGGGTATATGCAAGGTGGCTTCGATTTTCTGCTTGAGCTTTTCGACGCACATCGTGACTTGCACGTTGGTGATCTTGTCGAAATGGCGCTCCAATCGTTCGAGTTTCTCGTTGATGTAGGTGCGCAGAGGTTCGGTCACTTCCAGTTGGTGTCCACTGATGTTGACTTGCATACAGCTTCTCCTTCGTTGCCAGTGCATAAAGCGGCAGGCCGAAGAGCCTGCCACTGGAACGCTGTAACGTGGCTTACATCAACCGCTTGCGTTCGCTCGAAGGCGCGATCCCGAGGGATTCGCGGTACTTGGCGACGGTGCGGCGAGCCACCTGAATGCCTTGTGCCTCCAGTAAACCAGCGATCTTGCTGTCACTCAACGGCTTTTTCTGATTTTCCGCCGCAACCAGTTTTTTGATGATCGCGCGGATCGCCGTGGACGAGCATTCACCGCCTTCGGAGGTGCTGACGTGGCTTGAGAAAAAGTATTTCAGTTCATAAATACCGCGCGGGGTATGCATGAATTTCTGCGTGGTGACCCGGGAAATCGTCGATTCGTGCATGCCGACCGCCTCGGCGATGTCATGCAGGACCAACGGCTTCATGGCTTCATCGCCATACTCCAGGAAGCCGCGCTGATGCTCGACGATCTGGGTGGCCACCTTCATCAGGGTTTCGTTGCGGCTTTGCAGGCTCTTGATGAACCAGCGTGCCTCTTGCAACTGGTTGCGCATGAAGGTGTTGTCGGCGCTGGTGTCGGCGCGACGGACGAAACCGGCGTACTGCGCGTTAACCCGCAGACGGGGCACTGACTCCTGATTCAGCTCGACCAGCCAGCGTTCGTTATCCTTGCGCACAATGACGTCGGGCACCACGTACTCGGCTTCGGTCGATTCGATCTGCGAGCCCGGACGCGGATTGAGGCTTTGCACCAGTTCGATGACCTGACGCAACTCGTCTTCCTTGAGCTTCATACGCCGCATCAACTGGCTGTAGTCGCGACTGCCGAGCAGATCGATGTAATCGCTGACCAGACGTTTGGCTTCGTTGAGCCACGGGGTCTTGGCCGGGAGCTGACGCAGTTGCAGCAGCAGGCATTCGCCGAGGTTGCGCGCCCCGATACCGGCCGGTTCGAACTGCTGAATGCGGTGCAGAACGGCTTCGATCTCGTCCAGCTCGATGTCGAGCTCCGGATCAAAGGCGTCGAGAATTTCTTCGAGGGTTTCGTCGAGGTAGCCCTGATTGTTGATGCAATCGATCAGGGTCACGGCGATCAGGCGGTCGGTGTCGGACATCGGCGCCAGGTTCAATTGCCACAGCAGATGGCTTTGCAGGCTTTCGCCGGCGGACGTGCGGGTGGTGAAGTCCCACTCGTCGTCATCGCTGCTGGGCAGGCTGCTGGCGCTGGTCTGGTAGACGTCTTCCCAGGCGGTATCAACGGGCAGTTCGTTAGGAATGCGCTCGTTCCATTCGCCATCTTCCAGATTGTCCACCGTCGGGGCGGCTTCCTGATAGGACGGTTCCTGAATGTCGGTGTTGGGTTTTTGTTCGGCGTTGTCGGCCAAAGGATCGGTATTGTCGAAGTCGTCGCCTTCTTCCTGGCGTTCGAGCATCGGATTGGATTCCAGGGCCTCCTGGATTTCCTGTTGCAGGTCCAGGGTCGACAATTGGAGCAGGCGGATGGCCTGTTGCAGCTGCGGTGTCATCGTCAGCTGCTGGCCCATTCTCAAGACTAGCGATGGTTTCATGGCAGGGGCTTAACACCTTATTCGCCGGCGCGCATGCGCCATCCACTACAGGGCGCCGGAGCGCCAAACTTAAGCAAATTATATGCCTGAAACTGTCGTGTTTGCCTAGAGCGCTGTAACAATAAAAGCGTATAAAACTTTGTTGACGCATCGCGTCGAGGCGCGGTGAACATCTTTGAGGCGTCGTGTCTGCCCAGAGCGCTGTAACAATAAAAGCGTATAAAAATCAGCTTCAACGTTACAGCGCCCAAACGGCTGGCCGAATGCGATCGCGCTTCAGAGGCGGAATTCGTGGCCCAGGTACACTTCCTTCACCAGATCGTTGGCGAGGATGGTCGCCGCATCGCCTTCCGCGATCAGTTGACCGTCGTTGACGATGTAGGCGGTCTCGCAGATATCCAGGGTCTCACGCACGTTGTGGTCGGTGATCAGTACACCGATGCCCTTGGCCTTGAGGTGGTGGATGATCTGCTTGATGTCGCCGACCGAGATCGGGTCGACACCGGCGAACGGTTCGTCGAGCAGGATGAATTTCGGTGCGGTCGCCAGGGCGCGGGCAATTTCCACCCGGCGGCGTTCACCACCGGACAGGCTCATGCCGAGGTTGTCGCGGATGTGGCTGATGTGGAATTCCTGCAGCAGGCTTTCCAGTTCCTTGCGACGACCGGCCTTGTCGAGTTCCGTGCGGGTTTCGAGGATGGCCATGATGTTATCGGCCACCGACAATTTGCGGAAGATCGACGCTTCTTGCGGCAGATAGCCGATACCGGCCTTGGCACGGCCGTGCATCGGCTGATGGCTGACGTCCAGATCATCGATCAGTACGCGACCCTGATCGGCCTGCACCAGACCGACGATCATGTAGAAGCAGGTGGTCTTGCCGGCGCCGTTCGGGCCGAGCAGGCCAACGATCTGGCCGCTGTCGATCGACAGGCTGACGTCGCGCACAACCTGGCGGCTTTTATAGGCCTTGGCCAGGTGTTGAGCTTTCAGAGTTGCCATTACTGGGTTTTCTCGTCGGTTTTCTTCTTCGGCTGGATCACCATGTCGATACGCGGACGTGCTTCGGTGACTTTGCTGCCGGTAGCGCGACCGGCACTGGCCAGTTTCTTCACCGTGTCATAGACGATTTTCTCGCCCTGAGTGGTGTTGTTGTCCTTGTCGACAACCTTGGCCTTGTCGATCAGCACGACGCGGTTTTGCGCGGCGTGGTACTGAATCGTCACGCCCCAGCCCTGAACAGGCTTGGCGTCACCCTGGGTTTGCAGTTGCTCGAAGTAGGCAAGGTTGCCCACCGAGGTCACCACGTCGATATCGCCGGTCGGAGTACGGGTGATGGTCACCGTATTGCCCTTAACGATCATCGAGCCCTGGGTGATGATCACATCACCTTTATAGGTGGCGATGCCGTTCTTGTCGTCCAGCTGGGCGTCGTCGGCCTGAATGCGGATAGGTTGCTGCTGATCGTTCGGCAGAGCCCAGGCGCTCACGCTTCCCAGTGCTGCGCCCAGACTGAGCAAAATAGGGAGGGTTTTAACGAGCCTCATACTGTCCTCTTACGTTCGATTGCAGGTGTATCCTGCTTTCCTTCAAGTACGCCTTCATTCCCACGCCAGTCGATACACCGCCAGCGCCGTCGATTCTAACGGGTTGCTCGGTCTGCGCATATTGCTGCTGAGGGAACACCGTCATGCGTGTGCTGGTGATCAGGGTGTCGCGTTTCTTTTCATCGGTGCGCTTGATGCGTACCGAGTCGATCAATTCTACCTGCGTTCCGTCTGGATTCACTTCGCCTCGCTCGCTGGTCACGTGCCACGGAAACTCGGTGCCGCGATACATGTTGAGGTCGGGTTTGGTAACCAGAGTCACATCCGTCGCTTTCAGGTGTTCGGCCTTGTCCGACGTCATTTCGTACTGCACTTTGCCGTCCGGCAGATATTGCAGGGTATGCGTATTGGTGGCGTACCAGTCGATGGCAGTGTCTTCGACCTTGGCCACAGGCTTGTCGAGGAAACGTTCCGGACTGATGTTCCAGTAGCCGACCGCCGCAAACATCGCAGCGATGCAGCCGAACAGCAGGAAGTTGCGAAATTTTTTGCTAAACATGATTTGGCTCACAGGTACGCGGCGTTGGCCGCATCGAGGCGGCCCTGGGCGCGCAGGATCAATTCGCAGAATTCACGGGCGGCACCTTCGCCACCGCGGGCCCGAGTGACGCCATGGGCGTGTTCGCGCACGAAGTCGGCAGCATTGGCAACAGCCATGCCCAGGCCTACGCGGCGGATCACCGGAAGGTCAGGCAGGTCGTCACCCAGGTAGGCGACCTGTTCATAGCTTAGGCCCAGTTGCGCCAGCAGGCCGTCCAGAACCACCAATTTGTCTTCGCGGCCCTGAAACAGGTGCGGGATGCCGAGGTTCTTCGCCCGGCGTTCAACCACCGGGGTCTTGCGGCCACTGATGATGGCGGTCTCGACACCGGCATTCATCAGCATCTTGATGCCCTGGCCATCGAGGGTGTTGAAGGTCTTGAATTCGCTGCCGTCTTCGAGGAAGTACAGGCGCCCGTCGGTGAGGACGCCGTCGACGTCGAACACCGCCAGTTTGATCGCTTTGCCGCGTTGCAGCAGATCGGTGGTCATTACATCACTCCTGCACGCAGCAGATCGGAGAGGTTGAAGGCGCCGATCGGGCGATCTTCTTCGTCCACGACAACCAGTGCGTTGATTCGGTGGTCTTCCATGATTTTCAGGGCTTCGGCGGCGAGCATCTCGGGCCGTGCGGTCTTGCCGTGTGCGGTCATGACCTGGTCGATGGTGGCGCTGCGGATGTCGATGCTGCGGTCCAGCGTGCGGCGCAAATCGCCGTCGGTGAAGATTCCGGCCAGTTTGCCATCGGCTTCAACGATCGCGGTCATGCCCAGACCCTTGCGGGTCATTTCCATGAGCGCGTCCTTGAGCAGGGTGCCGCGCTGCACTTGCGGCAGCTCTTGCCCGGCATGCATGACGTTTTCCACTTTCAGCAGCAGGCGTCGACCCAGAGCGCCGCCCGGGTGTGAAAAGGCAAAATCTTCGGCGGTGAAACCCCGCGCTTCCAGCAGCGCCACGGCCAGGGCATCGCCCATTACCAGCGCGGCGGTGGTCGAGGAAGTCGGTGCCAGGTTCAGCGGGCAGGCTTCGTGTTCGACATGAACGTTGAGGTTGACTTCGGCAGCTTTGGCCAGCGGCGACTGCGGATTGCCGGTGAGGCTGATCAACTGGATGCCGAGGCGCTTGATCAATGGCAGCAGGGTGACGATTTCGTTGGTCGAGCCGGAGTTGGAGAGGGCGAGGATCACGTCGTCGCGGGTGATCATGCCCATGTCGCCATGGCTGGCTTCGGCCGGGTGGACGAAAAATGCCGGGGTGCCGGTGCTGGCCAGGGTCGCGGCAATCTTGTTGCCGACGTGCCCGGATTTGCCCATGCCGACCACGACCACACGGCCTTTGCTGGCCAGAATCATCTCGCAAGCGCGTACGAAATCGGCGTCGATATGGGGCAACAAGCCTTGTACGGCTTCCACTTCGAGGCGAATGGTGCGTTGTGCCGATTGAATCAGGTCGCTGGATTGGCTCATGTCAGAAATCGTATAGCCCGATGAAAAGGCGGCGATTATAGCGGTTATGTTGAAAAGCCTCACGCAAGTTCGTCGTGCTTTGTCATTCCGCGTCAGCAAAACCCCGAAAAAGTGCCATCAGGCCTGTCATATCGTTGAACGCGGAGGGGCGGGGCCTTGGGCGCTTGGCGTTTGCAGTGATATAGTTCGCCGCCAGTTCGGCCTGCCCGGGAGGTATGTGCTTTCTGCGGAAAGCCAGGCGTCCGAGTGAGAGGCTGCATCGCAAGGAGTTTAGATGAGTGCCGATAACGCCTACGCGGTCGAGCTGAAGGGAGTCTCCTTCAAGCGCGGTGCGCGCAGCATTTTCAATAACGTCGATATTCGCATCCCGCGTGGCAAGGTTACCGGCATCATGGGACCTTCCGGGTGCGGCAAGACCACTTTGTTGCGCTTGATGGGTGCGCAGTTGCGTCCATCCAGCGGCGAAGTCTGGGTCAACGGCCAGAACCTGCCGACGCTGTCGCGCAGTGATCTGTTCGATGCGCGCAAGCACATGGGCGTGCTGTTTCAAAGCGGCGCGCTGTTCACCGATCTCGATGTCTTCGAGAACGTCGCTTTCCCCCTGCGCGTTCATACCCAATTGCCGGATGAAATGATCCGCGACATCGTCCTGCTCAAATTGCAGGCGGTCGGTTTGCGCGGTGCCATCGAGCTGATGCCCGACGAGCTGTCCGGCGGCATGAAGCGTCGGGTCGCCCTGGCCCGGGCGATTGCGCTCGATCCGCAGATTCTCATGTATGACGAGCCTTTCGTCGGCCAGGATCCGATCGCCATGGGCGTGCTGGTACGCCTGATCCGTCTGCTCAACGATGCGCTGGGGATCACCAGTATCGTGGTCTCCCACGATCTGGCCGAAACCGCGAGCATCGCCGACTACATCTATGTAGTGGGTGATGGTCAGGTGCTGGGGCAGGGCACGCCGGACGAATTGATGAACTCGGATGAACCGCGTATTCGCCAGTTCATGACCGGCAACCCCGATGGCCCGGTGCCGTATCATTTTCCAGCGACGGATTACCGCGCAGATCTTCTGGGGAAGCGCTGATGCGCAGAATTTCATTGATAGAACGCGTACGCCGGTTCGGCGAGGCCGCGATCGACGCCGTCGCGGTGTTTGGCCGCGCGACCCTGTTCCTGTTTCACGCCCTGCTCGGTCGTGGCGGCATCAGCGGCGGTTTCGGCCTGCTGGTCAAGCAACTGCATTCGGTCGGCGTGATGTCGCTGGTGATCATCGTCGTGTCGGGGATTTTCATCGGCATGGTGCTGGCGCTGCAGGGCTTCAGTATTCTGTCGAGCTACGGTTCGGAGCAGGCGGTGGGGCAGATGGTGGCCCTGACGTTGCTGCGTGAACTGGGGCCTGTCGTGACGGCGTTGCTGTTTGCCGGGCGTGCCGGTTCGGCGCTGACCGCAGAAATTGGCAACATGAAGTCCACCGAACAGCTTTCCAGCCTGGAAATGATCGGTGTCGATCCGCTCAAATACATTATTGCCCCGCGTCTGTGGGCCGGTTTCATTTCCCTGCCGGTGCTGGCGATGATTTTCAGCGTGGTGGGAATCTGGGGCGGTTCGTGGGTGGCTGTCGACTGGCTTGGCGTGTATGAAGGCTCCTACTGGGCGAACATGCAGAACAGCGTGAACTTCACCAGCGATGTGCTCAACGGCGTCATCAAAAGTATCGTTTTCGCCTTCGTCGTGACCTGGATCGCCGTTTTCCAAGGCTATGACTGTGAGCCCACTTCCGAGGGCATCAGTCGCGCCACCACCAAGACCGTGGTATTCGCCTCGCTGGCGGTACTGGGCCTGGACTTTATTCTGACCGCTTTGATGTTTGGAGATTTCTGATGCAAAACCGCACCCTGGAAATCGGTGTCGGCCTGTTCCTGCTGGCAGGGATCCTGGCTTTGTTGCTACTGGCTCTGCGGGTCAGTGGCCTGTCTCCGACTTCGACCACCGACACCTATAAACTGTATGCCTACTTCGACAATATCGCCGGTTTGACGGTCAGAGCCAAAGTGACCATGGCTGGCGTAACCATCGGCAAGGTCACGGCCATCGATCTGGATCGCGACAGCTTCACCGGTCGGGTAACCCTGCAAGTGGATAAAAAGGTCGACAACCTGCCGACCGACTCCACAGCGTCTATCCTGACCGCTGGCCTGTTGGGCGAGAAGTACATCGGTATCAGCGTGGGCGGCGAAGACACCCGTCTGAAGGATGGTGGAACCATCCACGACACCCAGTCGTCTCTGGTACTGGAAGACCTGATCGGTAAATTCCTGCTCAATACCGTTAGCAAAGACGCCAAATGAGGAGCTTTTGAATGATCTCTACCTTGCGACGTGGCCTGTTGGTGTTGCTTGCGGCACTGCCGATGCTGGCTAGCGCTGCGCCCGGACAGTCGGCGCACGACCTGATTCAGGACACCACGAACCGGATGCTGGCCGACTTGTCGGCCAATAAAGAGAAGTACAAGAAGGATCCGCAGGACTTCTACACGGCGCTGAACACCATCGTCGGACCTGTGGTGGATGCCGAAGGCATTTCCAAGAGCATCATGACGGTCAAGTATTCGCGCAAGGCCACGCCGGCGCAGATGCAGACCTTCCAGGAGAACTTCAAGCGCGGTCTGTTCCAGTTCTATGGCAACGCTTTGCTCGAATACAACAACCAGGGCATCACGGTTGATCCGGCCAAGGATGAGTCCGGCGATCGCACCAGCGTCGGCATGACCGTCAAGGGCAACAACGGCGCGATCTACCCTGTGCAGTACACGCTGGAGAAGATCAATGGCGAGTGGAAACTGCGCAATGTGATCATCAACGGCATCAACATCGGCAAGCTGTTCCGTGATCAGTTCGCCGACGCGATGCAGCGCAATGGCAACGATCTGGACAAGACCATCAACAATTGGGCTGGCGAAGTGGCCAAGGCCAAGGAAACCACCGAGAAAGCTGCCGAGAAGCCAGCGCAATGAATGAGGCGGCAGTTCGTATAAGTGATGTCGACGAGCTATTGCTCAGCGGAGTGCTGGACTATCGCACAGGTCCCGACCTGCGCAAGGAAGGCCAGGCGCTGATCAAGTCCAGCAAGGCGGCATCGCTGGTCATCGATTGCTCGGCAGTGAAGAAGTCCAGCAGCGTCGGCTTGTCCTTGCTGCTGTGCTTCATGCGCGATGCCCAGGCGGCCGGCAAAGTCGTCAGCATCCGTGCGATGCCGGAAGACATGCGCGAAATCGCTCAGGTCAGTGAACTGACCGAGTTGCTGGCGCACCCCTGAACCCGCATCGATAAACAAGCCCCCCGTCAGAGTCCTGCCAATGCGGGGTTCGCAGGCGCGGGGCTTTTTTGTATGATGTCCGACCCGTGCGCACAGGGCGCCGATTGAGGTTGAGCATGCAGGCCGTAGAAGTGAAGAGCTTCCTTGAAGGAAAGCTGCCAGGAACGCAGGTGGAAGTTGAAGGCGAAGGCTGCAACTTCCAGCTGAACGTGATTAGTGATGAACTGGCGGCGTTGAGCCCGGTCAAGCGTCAGCAAAGCATCTATGCCCATTTGAACCCTTGGATCGCCGATGGCAGCATCCACGCGGTCACTATGAAATTTTTCAGCAGCGCGGCCTGGGCCGAGCGCACCTGAGCCCTAGGGCGTCGAGATTCTTATGGATAAATTGATTATTACCGGTGGCGTTCGTCTTGATGGCGAAATCCGTATCTCCGGGGCGAAGAACTCCGCCCTGCCGATTCTGGCTGCCACCCTGCTGTGCGATGGCCCGGTGACCGTTGGCAACCTGCCGCACCTGCACGACATCACCACCATGATCGAGCTGTTCGGTCGCATGGGCATCGAGCCGGTGATCGACGAGAAACTCAGCGTCGAAATCGACCCACGCACCATCAAGACCCTGATCGCGCCGTACGAACTGGTGAAAACCATGCGTGCCTCGATCCTGGTACTGGGCCCGATGGTTGCGCGTTTCGGTGAAGCCGAAGTCGCCCTGCCTGGCGGTTGCGCGATCGGTTCGCGTCCGGTCGACCTGCACATTCGTGGCCTCGAAGCCATGGGCGCGGTGATCGATGTCGAAGGCGGCTACATCAAGGCCAAGGCGCCTGAAGGCGGTCTGCGCGGTGCGCACTTCTTCTTTGATACCGTCAGCGTGACCGGTACCGAAAACATCATGATGGCAGCTGCCCTGGCCAAGGGCCGCAGCGTCCTGCAGAACGCTGCGCGCGAGCCTGAAGTGGTTGACCTGGCGAACTTCCTCAACGCCATGGGCGCCAAGGTATCTGGCGCCGGTACCGACACCATCACCATCGATGGCGTCGAGCGTCTGGGTTCGTGCTTCTACAAAGTCATGCCTGACCGTATCGAAACCGGCACCTACCTGGTGGCAGCTGCGGTCACCGGTGGCCGCGTGAAGGTCAAGGACACTGATCCGACCATTCTTGAAGCGGTCCTGGAAAAGCTCCGTGAGTCCGGTGCGGAAATCACCTGCGGTGAAGACTGGATCGAGCTGAACATGCACGGCAAGCGCCCGAAAGCGGTCAACGTGCGTACCGCGCCGTACCCGGCGTTCCCGACTGACATGCAGGCACAGTTCATCTCGCTCAACGCCATTGCCGAAGGCACAGGCGCAGTGATCGAGACGATCTTCGAAAACCGTTTCATGCACGTGTACGAACTGCACCGCATGGGCGCCAGGATCCAGGTCGAAGGCAACACCGCGATCGTCACCGGTACTGAAGTTCTGAAGGGCGCGCCAGTGATGGCCACCGACCTGCGTGCTTCGGCCAGCCTGGTGATCTCGGCACTGGTGGCCGAAGGCGACACCCTGATCGACCGCATCTACCACATAGACCGTGGTTACGAGTGCATCGAAGAAAAACTGCAGATGCTGGGCGCCAAGATCCGTCGCGTTCCGGGCTGATTGCTGCATGCGGACACAGGGACGTGTCCACTGAATTTGTTTCGAGTCGAGCCGGTATCCGGCTCGATGTGTGTCCGGCGCCGATTGCGACCGGACATGAGTACCTTGATAAGGACTGACGTTTCCCATGTTGACCATCGCACTGTCCAAGGGCCGCATCCTTGACGACACCCTGCCGCTTCTCGCTGAAGCGGGCATCGTGCCGACCGAGAATCCGGACAAGAGCCGCAAGCTGATCATCCCCACCACTCAGGATGACGTACGTCTGTTGATCGTGCGTGCCACCGACGTGCCGACCTATGTCGAGCATGGCGCGGCCGACCTCGGCGTCGCCGGTAAAGACGTGCTGATGGAATACACCGGTCAGGGCCTTTACGAGCCGCTGGATCTGCAGATTGCCCAGTGCAAGCTGATGACCGCCGGCAAGATCGGCGCGGCCGAGCCCAAGGGCCGTCTGCGCGTGGCGACCAAGTTCGT
Source organism: Pseudomonas sp. lyk4-TYG-107 (assembly GCF_030209055.1). Classification (NCBI taxonomy): domain Bacteria; kingdom Pseudomonadati; phylum Pseudomonadota; class Gammaproteobacteria; order Pseudomonadales; family Pseudomonadaceae; genus Pseudomonas; species Pseudomonas sp. lyk4-TYG-107. Next base: position 206,883 of record NZ_JARVST010000027.1, on the reverse strand, counting down.
CAACGTCGCCAAGCGTTACTACGCCGAACAGGGGCGTCAGGTCGACATCATCAAGCTCTACGGTTCGATGGAGCTGGCGCCGCTGATCGGTCTGGCCGACAAGATCATCGACGTGGTCGACACCGGCAACACCCTGCGCGCCAATGGCCTGGAACCTCAGGAACTGATCGCCACGATCAGCTCGCGCCTGGTGGTCAACAAGGCTTCGATGAAGATGCAACACGCCCGAATCCAGGCGTTGATCGATACCCTGCGCAACGCAGTGGAATCGCGACACCGCGGCTGATTCACCTGCGTGACCTTGAGTCGCGCCCGTCTATCCGCCTCATAGCCAGAATCTCAGGTGCCCAAGCGGAAACGACTGCTAAGTTAGGGCGCCTGAGTTTTTGCCATTCCTATGAGGCTCTCGCTATGACCGCACCGACTGCAATTCGCCGACTCAACGCTGCTGACCCGGATTTCGCGCATCATCTGGATCATCTGCTGAGCTGGGAAAGTGTGTCTGACGACTCGGTCAATCAGCGCGTGCTGGACATCATCAAGGCGGTGCGCGAGCGCGGTGACGCGGCGCTGGTCGAATTCACCCAGAAGTTCGACGGCCTCGAAGTGGCGTCGATGGCCGACCTGATCCTGCCGCGCGAGCGTCTGGAACTGGCCCTGACCCGCATCACCGTGGCACAGCGCGAAGCGCTGGAAAAAGCCGCGGCGCGGGTGCGCAGCTATCACGAAAAACAGAAACAGGACTCCTGGAGCTACACCGAGGCCGACGGCACCGTACTCGGGCAGAAGGTCACGCCGCTGGATCGCGCCGGCCTGTACGTACCGGGCGGCAAGGCGTCGTACCCGTCTTCGGTGTTGATGAACGCGATTCCGGCCAAGGTCGCCGGCGTGACCGAAGTGGTCATGGTCGTGCCGACCCCGCGCGGTGAGCTCAATGAACTGGTGCTGGCGGCGGCGTGCATTGCCGGCGTTGACCGAGTGTTCACCATCGGCGGCGCACAAGCGGTTGCCGCGCTGGCTTACGGCACCGAAAGCGTGCCACAGGTGGACAAGGTCGTCGGCCCGGGCAACATCTATGTGGCCACCGCCAAGCGTCACGTGTTCGGTCAGGTCGGCATCGACATGATCGCCGGCCCGTCGGAAATCCTTGTGGTGTGCGACGGCCAGACCGATCCGGACTGGATCGCCATGGATCTGTTCTCCCAGGCCGAGCACGACGAAGACGCGCAGGCAATTCTAGTCAGCCCGGACGCCGAATTCCTCGACAAGGTCGCTGCGAGCATCGACAAACTGCTGCCGACCATGGACCGCGCAACCATTATCGAAACCTCGATCAATGGTCGCGGTGCACTGATTCATGTGCGCGACATGGCGCAAGCCATCGAAGTCGCCAACCGTATCGCCCCGGAACACTTGGAGCTGTCGGTCGCTGATCCACAAGCGTGGTTGCCGCAGATCCGTCACGCCGGTGCGATCTTCATGGGCCGTCACACCTCCGAGGCGCTGGGCGACTACTGCGCTGGCCCGAACCACGTGTTGCCGACCTCCGGCACCGCGCGGTTCTCCTCGCCGCTGGGTGTGTACGACTTCCAGAAACGTTCGTCGATCATCTTCTGCTCCGAGGCCGGTGCTTCCGAGCTGGGCAAGACCGCTTCGGTGCTGGCCCGTGGCGAATCCCTGAGTGCGCACGCACGCAGCGCCGAATACCGCATCAAAGCTGAGCAGAAGGGGAACTGATCATGAGTAAATTCTGGAGCCCGTTCGTCAAGGATCTGGTGCCGTATGTGCCGGGCGAGCAGCCAAAGCTGACCAAACTGGTCAAGCTCAACACCAACGAAAACCCCTACGGCCCGTCGCCAAAAGCCCTGGCGGCGATGCAGACCGAACTCAACGACAACCTGCGCCTGTACCCGGACCCGAACAGCGATCTGCTGAAAAACGCCGTCGCCCACTACTACGGCGTGCAGAGCAATCAGGTGTTCCTCGGCAACGGTTCGGACGAAGTGCTGGCGCACATCTTCCACGGTCTGTTGCAACACGAGCAGCCGCTGCTGTTCCCGGACATCAGCTACAGCTTCTATCCGGTGTATTGCGGTCTGTACGGCATCCAGTTCGATGCCGTGCCGCTGGACGCGCAGTTCCAGATCAACCCGGCGGACTACGCCAAACCGAACGGCGGGATCATTTTCCCCAATCCGAACGCACCGACCGGTTGCCTGTTGGCGCTGGAGGCGGTCGAGCAGATCCTCAAGGCCAGCCCGGATTCGGTAGTGGTCGTGGATGAGGCGTACATCGACTTCGGTGGCGAAACCGCGATCAGCCTGGTGGATCGTTATCCGAACCTGCTGGTGACCCAGACCCTGTCCAAGTCGCGCTCGCTGGCCGGCCTGCGCGTTGGTCTGGCGGTGGGTCATCCGGATCTGATCGAAGCGCTGGAGCGGATCAAGAACAGCTTCAACTCCTATCCGCTGGATCGCCTGGCGATTGTCGGGGCGGCGGCAGCGTTCGAGGATCGCGAGTATTTCGACAAGACCTGCCGTCTGGTGATCGAGAGCCGTGAATGGGTGATCGCGCAATTGCAGGCCAAAGGCTTTGAAGTGCTGCCTTCGGCGGCGAACTTCATCTTCGCCCGTCACCCGCAACACGATGCAGCAGGGCTGGCAGCCAAACTGCGCGAGCAGGGTGTGATCGTGCGTCACTTCAAGCAGGAGCGGATTGCCCAGTTCCTGCGGATTTCGATCGGTACGCCGGAGCAGAATCAGGCGCTGATCGACGGTCTCGGCAACCTCTGACCCGCCGCTGAACCTGTGGGAGCGAGCCTGCTCGCGAAAGCGGTTTTTCATTCAACATCCTTGCTGAATGTTTTGCCCCCTTCGCGAGCAGGCTCGCTCCCACATTGGTTTTGTGTTGGTTATTCGTGATGCGGTTCGCCAAGGAACGTCAGCGAACTGAACAGCCCGCGACTGTTCACATCCGCGCTGTCCTTCACCGGCACTTCCACCTGCGCCGCAATCACATTCAACCCTTCATTACGCACCAGCACTTGCGCACGACCGTCCTTGTCCGTTTCAGTGCTCAGGGTGTTCGGTGCATTGCGATAGTCGCCAATCAGCTTCACGCCCGCTGCCGGTTTGCCATCGAGCAGCACCCGTACCGGCAGTGATTTGCCCGGGCCGACGGTCAGCGGGTCGACCTCCGGCAAAATCAGCAACTTGATCTGCTCAAGCCTGGGCAACTTTGCTCCCGGTTGATAAATCGCCAGGCTGTACTTGAGCGTCTCGGTGGCTTCGACAGCACCCGGCACTTTGCTGCGGCCTTCGTTGATCCATTTTCTGTCGGCGGTTTGCGACCACATGCCGTTGTTCAGTGCGACGGCCATGACCGCCGGTGTTTTTAGCGGCTTCAGGAGCGCGTGATCGGACAGGCGTTCGACGCTGACCGGAATCATTTTGCCGCTTGTGTCATAGGCCCAGGCGCCGCTGATTTTCTGCGCCTTGAAGGCATTGTCTTCGGCGCCGTGGCCGTAGATCACTTCGATATTGCCGCGCCGTTGTTCTGTCCACAGGCCATGGGCCGAGGCTTGAGTGACGAACAAAGCGGCGATGATCAGTAGGGTTTTGCCGTATTGCATAGTGACGTCCTTTTACAGGTTGAGTGTCAGGCTGACGGTGAAATTGCGCGGCTCGCCGGGGTTGACCCAGTAATTGCTGTAGGAGCGCTCGTAGTATTTTTCGTCGAAGAGGTTGTTCAGGTTCAGGCCAACCGTGACGTTGTCGCTGGCCTTGTAATGGGCCAGCAGATCGACGGTGTGATAGGCCGGCATTTCAAAATCACCGCCGGCTTCACCGGAGCGATCGCCGACATAGGTGAACGCCGCGCCGACGTCCGAGCCGCGCAAATGGCCGTCCTGAAACTCGTAGACGCCGAGCAGGCTGCCACTGCGCTTGGCCACGCCAAGGATGCGGCTGCCGGTCGGGATTGCCGCGTCGCCCTTGGTCACTTCAGCGTCGATGTAAGCGAAGGCACCCATCACCCGCACGGCATCGGTCACTTGCCCGGTCACTTGCCAGTCGAAACCGCGACTGCGCGCCTTGCCCATCGCGCGGCTGGTATCGGTGTTCGGATCGAGGGCGAGGACGTTTTCCTTGTCGATGTGGAAGAAGGCGAGGGTGCTGCTCAGGCGCTCGTCGAACAGTTCGTTCTTGATCCCGATTTCGTAGCCGACACCTTCTTCGGGATCGAAGGATTTGCCGGAGGCGTCGAGGCCGTTATTCGGTTTGAACGAGGTCGAGGTGTTGGCGAACAGGCCGGTGTACGGCGTCAACTGATAGAGCAGGCCGGCGCGTTGGGTGAGGGCGTCGTGAGTCTGCTGGCTTTTGGCATCGCGGGTGTGATCGTCGATGCGTTGATCAAAGTGTTCGAAGCGTGCGCCGATCATCCCGCGCAGTTTGTCGGTGAAGATGATTTGATCCTGCAGGTTCAGTGCGTGGCTTTCGACGTGTTCGAAGAAGTCAGTACCCGAGCGTGGGCCGTTGGGTTTCGGTTGGCCGTAGATCGGCTTGTAGATGTCGATGGCGTAGGGACCGCCAGCGATGGTAGTGACGCGTTCGTTCTTGCGGAAGTTCTCGTATTCGGTGCCGATCAGCAGTTCGTGCTGCCATGGGCCGAGGTCGAACAGACCGCGCAGCTCCAATTGGGTGATGCTGTCGTGCCAGTTAGTGTCCCGTTCGCGGTAGCGTCGGTTGACCGTGTGACCATCGGCGTTCAGCGCACGACTTTCAGACGCGTCGCCCCACAGTTTGCCTTCCTTGTAGTGGCTGGCCAGACGCAGTTTCCAGCTGTCGTTGAGGTGATGTTCGAGGGTGGCCTGGAGCAGGTTGTTGTGGTTGTCGATGTTGCCGTCGTTCGGTTCACCGAGGAAGGTCGAGCGCGAAACGCCGCTCCATTTGTTGTTCGGCGCGACGATTCCTCGGTCGAACGTGGAGTTGTGCCGGACGATTTCGCTTTCCACCAACAACGAAGTGTCCGGGCTCAGTTGCCAACTGATCGAAGGTGCGACGAAGACCCGCTGGCTGTCGACGTGATCACGGAAGCTGTGGTTGTCTTCGACCGCGAGGTTGATCCGTGAGAGCACGTCCCCCTGCTCGTCGAGCGGCGTGTTGACGTCCAGTGCCGTGCGATAACGATCCCAGCTGCCAGCGCTGGTCTGCAGGGTGGTGAACGCTTCGGGCTGCGGCTTTTTGGTGACGATGTTCACCGTGCCGCCAGGATCGCCACGGCCATACAGGCTAGCGGCCGGGCCTTTGAGGACTTCGATGCGCTCCACATTGGCCGCGTCCGGCGTGCTCGGGTAGCCGCGATTGGCGCTGAAACCGTCCTTGTAGAACTCCGAGGTGATGAAGCCGCGTACGCTGTATTCGTACAGCGTCAGGCCGCCAAAATTGTTCTGCTTCGACACGCCGCCGGCAAATTCCAGTGCGCGTTCGACATTGTGGCTGCCCAGATCCTTGAGCACGCTGGCCGGCACCACGCTGATCGCTTGGGGAATGTCGCGGATGGCGGTGTCGGTTTTGGTTGCACTGGCGGAGCGCGTCGCGCGGTAGCCGCTGACCGGCCCGCTGGGGGATTCATAATCGGAAGTGACGCTGATGGCGTCGAGTTCGATGGGTTGCGGATCTTCGGCGAAGACCGGATCGCCCAGCAGGCCAAGGGTCAGGCCAAGCAGCGAGGCCTTTTTTCGAGACGACATGTTATGTTGTTCCAATCGTTAAATTGAAACAATATAACATGCCTGTTGAGAGTGTCTTTCATTCGCGCACTCGGCGCGAATAAAGTTTTACTCTTCTTCTTTCACCGGTGCAGGCGGTGGACGCAGGCCGATTTCAGCGGTGAGCTTCAGTTCTTTGCCGTTGCGCATGACCTGAATGGTCACTTTGTCAGTCGGCTTGATCCGCGCCACCTGGTTCATGGACTTGCGGCCATCACCGGCCGGTTCGCCGTCGATACTCAGAATCACGTCACCCAGTTGCAGGCCGGCCTTCTGTGCCGGGCCATCGCGGAAGATCCCCGCCACGACAATCCCCGGGCGCCCGGACAGGCCAAACGACTCGGCCAGTTCCTGGGTCAGCGGCTGCACTTCAATACCGAGCCAGCCACGAATCACCTGACCGTGCTCGATGATCGATTTCATTACTTCCATCGCCAGTTTCACCGGGATCGCAAAACCGATGCCCTGCGAGCCGCCGGACTTGGAGAAGATCGCCGTATTGATGCCGGTGAGGTTGCCGTTGGCATCGACCAGCGCGCCGCCGGAGTTGCCCGGGTTGATCGCCGCGTCGGTCTGGATGAAGTCTTCATAGTTGTTCAGGCCCAACTGGTTACGCCCGGTGGCGCTGATGATGCCCATGGTCACGGTCTGGCCGACCCCGAACGGGTTGCCGATGGCCAGCGCGACATCGCCGATGCGGATGCTGTCGGAGCGGCCGACGGTGATCGCCGGCAGGTTTTTCAGGTCGATCTTCAACACCGCGAGGTCGGTTTCCGGATCGCTGCCGATCACCCGGGCGAGGGTTTCGCGACCGTCCTTGAGCGCCACCACGATCTGGTCGGCGCCGGTGGTCACGTGGTTATTGGTCAGAATGTAGCCTTCCGGGCTCATGATCACCCCGGAACCGAGGCTCGATTCCATGCGTTTCTGCTTCGGCGAGTTGTCACCGAAGAAGCGCCGGAACTGCGGGTCTTCAAACAGCGGGTGCGCCGGTTTGTTGATGACCTTGGTGGTGTAAAGGTTGACCACCGACGGTGCGGCGATGGTCACTGCGTCGGCATAGGACACCGGTCCCTGCTGCACGCTGGTGGTTTGCGGGGCCTGTTGCAGGTTGACATCGAGGCTCGGCAGCCCGACCCACTGCGGGTAACGCTGAATAATCAACAGAGCGATAAGCACACCGGCCAACAGCGGCCAGCCGAAAAAACGCAGCGCCTTGAGCATTAAGCACGTCCTGGAAAAGTTGCAGGCGGGGTCAGACCGCCCATAATGTCGCGCATTATACGAGGCCGCGCGCGCCTCTGAACGGGATTTTCAGGAGTCTTTCATGGCCGTCGCCCTCAGCACCCTCGTCGAAGAAGCCGACCGTTACCTCGGCAGTGCGAAAATCGCCGATTATTGCCCGAACGGCCTGCAGGTCGAAGGCCGACCGCAAGTGATGCGCATCGTCAGTGGCGTCACCGCCAGTCAGGCCTTGCTCGATGCTGCGGTGGAAGCCGAAGCGGATCTGGTGCTGGTGCATCACGGTTATTTCTGGAAAGGCGAGAACCCGTGCATCACCGGCATGAAGCAGCGGCGTTTGAAGACTTTGCTCAAGCACGACATCAGTCTGCTCGCCTATCACTTGCCGCTGGATCTGCATCCGGAGGTTGGCAACAACGTGCAACTGGCGCGTCAGCTGGACATTACCGTTGAAGGGCCACTGGATCCGGACAACCTCAAAATTGTCGGACTGGTCGGGTCGTTGAATGAGCCGATGACTGCGCGTGATTTCGCCCGCAAGGTTAAAGACGTCATGGGCCGCGAGCCGCTGCTGGTCGAGGGCAGTGGGATGATTCGTCGGGTCGGCTGGTGCACCGGTGGCGGGCAGGGCTATATCGATCAGGGCGTGGCGGCGGGTGTCGATCTGTTCCTCAGTGGTGAAGCCTCCGAGCAGACCTTCCACAGCGCGCGGGAAAACGACATCAGCTTCATCGCCGCCGGTCACCACGCCACCGAGCGCTATGGCGTGCAGGCGCTGGGTGACTACCTGGCAAAACGTTTCGCCCTCGAACACATCTTCATCGATTGCCCGAACCCGATCTGAATCCACCACAAATACCTGTGGGAGCGAGCCTGCTCGCGAAGGCGTCAGACTTTCAATACAAAGGTGTCTGGCATACCGCTTTCGCGAGCAAGCCCGCTCCCACAGGAACAGCATTGCCCGGCCGAACCGGCAGGCATATTCATATGCCCTTTCGATCTAGTAGGCGTCCTGATTAGAAGAGGTCGCTGTGCTAGGATTCCCCGCTCGAACACGGCCCGCTGGCCGTTCATAAGAAAGCTTTCGTGAGTAGCCATGGTCGACAAACTGACGCATCTGAAACAGCTGGAGGCGGAAAGCATCCACATCATCCGCGAGGTGGCCGCCGAGTTCGACAACCCGGTGATGCTGTACTCCATCGGTAAAGACTCCGCCGTGATGCTGCATCTGGCACGCAAGGCGTTCTTCCCGGGCAAACTGCCGTTTCCGGTGATGCACGTCGACACTCGCTGGAAATTCCAGGAGATGTACAAGTTCCGCGACAAGATGGTCGAAGAGCTGGGCCTGGACCTGATCACCCACATCAACCCCGATGGCGTGGCGCAGAACATCAACCCGTTCACCCACGGCAGCGCCAAACACACCGACATCATGAAGACCGAGGGCCTCAAGCAGGCGCTCGACAAGCATGGTTTCGACGCCGCGTTCGGCGGTGCCCGTCGCGATGAAGAGAAATCCCGCGCCAAAGAGCGCGTGTACTCGTTCCGCGACAGCAAGCACCGCTGGGACCCGAAAAACCAGCGCCCTGAGCTGTGGAACGTCTACAACGGCAAGGTCAACAAGGGCGAATCCATTCGGGTGTTCCCGTTGTCGAACTGGACCGAACTGGACATCTGGCAGTACATCTACCTCGAAGGCATCCCGATCGTGCCGCTGTACTTCGCCGCCGAGCGCGAAGTGATCGAGAAGAACGGCACGCTGATCATGATCGACGACGACCGTATCCTCGAACACCTGTCTGACGAGGACAAGGCACGCATCGTCAAAAAGAAAGTGCGTTTCCGTACCCTTGGCTGCTACCCGTTGACGGGCGCGGTGGAGTCCGAGGCTGAAACCCTCACGGACATCATTCAGGAAATGCTCCTGACGCGAACTTCCGAGCGCCAGGGCCGGGTCATCGACCACGATGGCGCAGGCTCGATGGAAGACAAGAAACGTCAGGGTTATTTCTAAGGGGTTGTCATGTCGCACGCATCTGATTTGATCAGCGAGGACATCCTCGCCTACCTGGGCCAGCACGAACGTAAAGAGCTGCTGCGCTTTTTGACCTGCGGTAACGTCGATGACGGCAAGAGCACCCTGATCGGGCGCCTGCTGCACGACTCCAAGATGATCTACGAAGATCACCTGGAAGCGATCACTCGCGATTCGAAGAAAGTCGGCACCACCGGTGACGACATCGACCTGGCGTTGCTGGTCGACGGTCTGCAGGCCGAGCGTGAGCAGGGCATCACCATCGATGTCGCCTACCGCTATTTCTCCACCGCCAAACGCAAATTCATCATCGCCGACACCCCTGGCCATGAGCAGTACACCCGCAACATGGCCACCGGTGCGTCCACCTGTGACCTGGCGATCATCCTGGTCGACGCCCGTTACGGCGTGCAGACCCAGACCCGTCGCCACAGCTTCATTGCCTCGTTGCTGGGCATCAAGCACATCGTCGTCGCCATCAACAAGATGGACCTGAAAGACTTCGATGAAGGCGTGTTCGAGTCGATCAAGGCCGACTACCTGAAGTTCGCCGAAGGCTTGAAGATGAAGCCGACCAGCATGCACTTCGTGCCGATGTCTGCCCTCAAGGGCGACAACGTGGTGAACAAGTCCGAGCGCTCGCCTTGGTACAAAGGTCAGTCGCTGATGGAAATTCTCGAGACCGTGGAAGTGGCGGGCGACCGCAACTTCACCGATTTGCGTTTCCCGGTGCAGTACGTCAACCGTCCGAACCTGAACTTCCGCGGTTTCGCTGGCACCCTCGCCAGCGGCATCGTGCACAAGGGCGACGAAGTGGTGGTGCTGCCGTCGGGCAAGAGCAGCCGCGTCAAATCCATCGTCACCTTCGAAGGTGAACTGGAGCAGGCCGGCCCTGGTCAGGCAGTGACGCTGACCATGGAAGACGAAATCGACATCTCCCGTGGCGACCTGCTGGTGCATGCCGACAACGTGCCGCCGGTCACCGACAGCTTCGAAGCGATGCTGGTGTGGATGGCTGAAGAGCCGATGCTGCCGGGCAAGAAATACGACATCAAGCGCGCCACCAGTTACGTGCCGGGCTCCATCGCCAGCATCGTCAACAAGGTCGACGTCAACACCCTTGAAGAAGGTCCGGCGAGCGCGTTGCAGCTCAACGAAATCGGCAAGGTGAAGATCGCGCTCGACGCGCCGATCGCCCTCGACGGTTACGACAGCAACCGCACCACCGGCGCGTTCATCGTCATCGACCGTTTGACCAACGGCACCGTCGGCGCCGGCATGATCGTCGCTCAGCCAGTGGCTCATGGGACTGCCTCGCACCACGGCAAACTGGCTCACGTTGCCACTGAGGAACGTTCCCAGCGTTTCGGCCAGCAGCCAGCGACCGTGCTGTTCAGCGGCCTGTCGGGCGCGGGCAAGAGCACGCTGGCCTACGCGGTCGAGCGCAAGCTGTTCGACATGGGCCGTGCGGTGTTTGTGCTCGATGGTCAGAATCTGCGTCACGACCTGAACAAAGGGCTGCCGCAGGATCGTGCCGGTCGTACCGAGAACTGGCGGCGTGCTGCGCATGTGGCGCGTCAGTTCAACGAGGCGGGTCTGTTGACTCTGGCTGCGTTTGTGGCGCCGAGCGCCGAAGGTCGCGAGCAGGCCAAGGATCTGATCGGCAAGGAGCGTCTGCTCACGGTTTATGTGCAGGCTTCGCCGGCGGTATGTGCCGAGCGTGATCCGCAAGGGCTGTATGCTGCGGGTGGCGATAATATTCCGGGTGAGTCGTTCCCGTATGACGTGCCGCTGAATGCTGATCTGGTGATCGACACGCAGTCGCTGTCGTTGGAAGAGAGCGTCAAGCAGGTGTTGGATCTGCTGCGCAAGCGTGGCGCGATTTAAGCTTTAGCTGGAAATGAAAGGCCCGCGGATGAGTGATCATCGGCGGGCTCTTTTATTGGGGGCGATTTGGTTTTCGGCGATGGCGGCCTTTGGGCCGACCATGCTTTGGGTGGGTTGTGTGAATATCCGTTTCTTCGGGTGTTGCTGATTGCGGTTCCGCCCTTACGGCGGGTCACTTTTTACAAACGCCTAAAAGGTAACCCAAAAGGCTTGCTCCTGCGTTCGGCCCGCTCGCTGGGGCTCGGGGTCCCTTCGCTGCGGGATTGATCCGGGGGGCAGCGCCTACGGTTGGCTTCGCTGCACCTCCTCTCGCTGTGTTTGGCTTCGCCAAACGGTCGCTGCGCTCCCACCCCCGGATCAATCCCTCCACTCAGCCTTCCGACGTCGCCCGTGGATCAAGATCAAAAGCTTTCGGCGAGCTGACACTCGGCCATTTGAGTGGTGAAAAGCGTGCGCCTGGCTTTAGCTTTTCCTGTGGGAGTTGGCTTGCCAGCGATGGCGGCCTGACAGCCGACCAATCTCTACCTGAATACACCGTGTGCAAACTGTGGGAGCGGGCTTGCTCGCGAAGGTGGTCTGACAGCCGACCAAGCTCTACCTGAATACACCGTGTTCAAACTGTGGGAGCGGGCTTGCTCGCGAAGGCGGCCTGACAGCCGACTAATCTCTACCTGAATACACTCCATCCAACTGTGGGAGTGAGCCTGCTCGCGATAGCGGTGTGTCATTCAACATTGGGAGTGGCTGTTCCACCGCTATCGCGAGCAGGCTCGCTCCTACAGGGGATTAGCGTTTGTCTGGGAATTCGCGGTGCATCTGCTCCAGCAGCGCATCCTTGTCCTGCCACAGCTGGTTGATCCAGCCCTGGAATTGCAGGCGGTATTCGCCGTCCTGGTCGTAGTTCTTGCCGATGAAGGCTGGCGGGATTTTCAGTTCTTCAAAGTGCACCACCACGTCGCGCACGTTGCCGCACAGCAGATCCCAGAAACCCGGACGCCCGCCCGGGTAGTGAATGGTCACGTTGACGATCGACTCCAGTTGCTCACCCATCGCGTCCAGCACGAAGGCGATGCCACCCGCCTTGGGTTTGAGCAGGTATTTGAACGGCGACTGCTGCTGCGCGTGCTTGCCTTCGGTGAAGCGCGTGCCTTCGACGAAGTTGAAAATCCCCACCGGGTTGTTGCGGAATTTCGCGCAGGTCTTGCGCGTGGTTTCCAGGTCTTTGCCTTTCTTCTCTGGACGCTTTTCCAGGTACGCCTTGGAGTAGCGCTTCATGAACGGGAAGCCCAGCGCCCACCAGGCCAGACCGATCACCGGAACCCAGATCAGCTCCTGCTTGAGGAAGAATTTCAGCGGCTGGATGCGGCGGTTGAGCACGTATTGCAGCACCAGGATGTCGACCCAGCTCTGGTGGTTGCTGGTGATCAGGTATGAGTGCTGGTAGTCCAGACCTTGCAGGCCGCTGATGTGCCAGCGGGTGCGGCGCACCAGGTTCATCCAGCCTTTGTTGTTGCTGATCCAGGCTTCGTGGGTGTGGCTCATCAGCCACAGTGAGGCGCGGCGAGCGAGGTCGAAGGGCAGCACTTTGATCAGCGCGACGCAGAACAGGAACGAGCACAGCAGAATCGTATTGAGCGCCAACAGCAGCGCGGCGATCACGCCGCGAATCGGGGCGGGCAGGAAGTCCAGCATTTACACATCCATAGGTCGGTTGGCGGCTTGAATCGCGGTCAGGGCGATGGTGTAGACGATGTCGTCGACCTGCGCGCCGCGCGGCAGGTCGTTCACCGGTTTGCGCAGGCCTTGCAGCATCGGGCCGAGGCTGACGCAGTCGGCGCTGCGCTGCACGGCTTTGTGGGTGGTGTTGCCGGTGTTCAGGTCGGGGAACACGAACACCGTGGCGCGACCGGCCACCTGGCTGTTCGGCGCCAGTTGCCGGGCGACGTCTGCGTTGGCGGCGGCGTCGTATTGCAGCGGGCCGTCGATCAGCAGCGAGTGCTGTTGCTCGTGGGCGAGCAGGGTGGCTTCGCGGACTTTCTCGACTTCTTCGCCTGTGGCCGATTCACCGCTGGAGTAACTGATCATCGCCACTCGCGGGGTAATGCCGAATGCTGCTGCGGAATCAGCGCTTTGCAGGGCGATCTCCGCCAGTTCGGCGGCGCTCGGGTGCGGGTTCATCACGCAGTCGCCATAGACCAGCACTTCTTCGGGGAACAGCATGAAGAACACCGACGACACCAGCGTGCAGCCCGGTGCGGTCTTGATCAGTTGCAGGGCCGGGCGAATGGTGTTGGCGGTGGTGTTGATCACACCCGAGACCAGGCCGTCGACCTCATCCAGCGCGAGCATCATGGTGCCGATCACCACGGTGTCTTCCAGTTGCTGTTCAGCCATCGGCGCATTGAGGCTTTTGCTTTTGCGCAGCGCGACCATCGGCTCGATGTAGCGCTCGCGGATCAGGTCCGGATCGAGAATCTCCAGCCCCGGCGGCAACTCGATACCTTGCGCGCGGGCCACCGCTTCGACGTCTTCGGGTTTGGCCAGCAGCACGCAACGGGCGATGCCGCGCTCCTGGCAGATCGCCGCCGCTTGCACGGTGAGCGGCTCGCTGCCTTCGGGCAGGACGATGCGTTTGTTCGCCGACTGCGCCCGTTGAATCAGTTGGTAGCGAAATACCGCTGGCGACAGACGCATTTCCCGTGGTGTGCCGCAGCGTTGATGCAGCCATTTGGCGTCGAGATGGCTGGCGACGAAGTCAGTGATGATCTCCGCGCGCTCGCGGTCATCGATGGGAATTTCCTTGTTCAGGCCATTGAGCAGGTTGGCGGTGTCGTAGGAGCCAGTGCTCACCGACAGCACCGGCAGACCGGCCTGCAGCGCGCCACGGCATAGGTCCATGATGCGTGGATCGGGCAGGGTGTCGCTGGTCAGCAACAGCCCGGCCAGCGGTACGCCATTGAGTGCCGCGAGGCTGACCGCGAGGATGATGTCGTCGCGATCACCCGGGGTCACCACCAGTACGCCGGGCTTGAGCAGCTCCACAGTGTTGCGCATGGTCCGTGCGCAGATGATGATTTTGGTCATGCGCCGGGTTTCGTAATCGCCGGCGTTCAGCACCTGCGCGCCCATCAGGTCGGCGACGTCGCGGGTACGCGGTGCATTGAGTTCGGGCTGAAACGGAATGCAGCCGAGCAGGCGGAAATCACCGCTGCGCAACAACGGTGAATGCTCTTTGAGGCGCGTGGCGAAGGCGTCCATGCTCTCCTCGGTCTTGACCTTGTTGAGGATTACGCCGAGGACTTTTGGATCTTTCGGGCCGCCGAACAATTGCGCCTGCAATTCCACGCGACCGGAGAGTTCGGCAAGCACTTCGTTTTCCGGGGCCGAGACCAGAATCACCTCGGCATCCAGGCTTTTCGCCAAGTGCAAATTGACCCGCGCGGCGTAGCTGGCGCTACGGGTCGGCACCATGCCTTCGACCACCAGCACATCTTTGCCGATAGCAGCTTGCTGATAGAGGGCGATGATTTCTTCGAGCAACTCATCGAGCTGACCGTCGCCGAGCATCCGCTCGACATGGGCCAGGCCCAGTGGCTGCGGCGGTTTCAGGCCGTGGGTGCGCGCCACCAGTTCGGTGGAGCGCTCAGGACCAGTGTCGCCCGGATGCGGCTGGGCAATCGGTTTGAAGAAACCGACTTTCAGTCCGGCCCGCTCCAGGGTACGCACCAGCCCGAGGCTGATGGAGGTCAGACCCACGCCAAAATCGGTGGGCGCGATAAAAAAAGTTTGCATGCGGATTCTCTAAAGGTGCATGGCAATGGTGGCGATCTATACGTGACCGCCTACCGCAATTCAGTCGCCAAGGTTATCGCTAACCGAGCCTTGTGCGCACCAACCGCAGTCAAAGGGTTGGCCTATTTTTTCAATACGTTGCGCCGGGTCCAGGACCCATGGCCGCGATTGCCACGGCGGCTGGTGACGCAGGTGCTGGGTGTGGCCACAGGAAAGCTCGGCCACCCAGTGACCGTCTTCATCCTGATGGAAGCCGGCGATTGTCGAATCCCGTTTGTCCGGGTTGTGTTCGCTTTCGCGCGATTGCTTCGCTAAACTTGGCCTTTCTATATTCTTCTGCAAAAGGTCTCGCCCCATGCTGATCGCCGCCAATAAGGCTGTCTCCATCGACTATACCCTGACCAACGACGCTGGTGAGGTCATCGACAGCTCCGCCGGCGGCGCTCCGCTGGTCTACCTGCAAGGCGCAGGCAACATCATCCCGGGCCTGGAAAAAGCTCTGGAAGGCAAAGCTGTTGGTGACGAGCTGGAAGTGTCCGTTGAGCCGGAAGACGCTTACGGCGAATATGCTGCCGAACTGGTCAGCACCCTGAGCCGCAGCATGTTCGAAGGCGTTGACGAGCTGGAAGTCGGCATGCAGTTCCACGCTTCGGCGCCGGACGGCCAGATGCAGATCGTGACCATCCGTGACCTGGACGGCGACGACGTCACCGTCGACGGCAACCACCCACTGGCCGGTCAGCGCCTGAACTTCAAAGTGAAGGTCGTTGCTATCCGTGACGCCAGCCAGGAAGAAGTCGCTCATGGCCACGTCCATGGCGAAGGTGGCCATCACCACTGATTTTCTGCGCTAAGCTTCGAGTACTGGAGAGGCGCCTGCGGGCGCCTTTTTAGTCCGCGGCTGTCCTTGGTGCTCTCGCCAAGTGGCTGTTTCGAGTAGAACACGGGAATCTGGAGTCCGTCATGAGTGCTTTTCACGACCTTAAGTTGACAGCCCTGGATGGTCAGGAGCTACCGCTGGCGCCTTTCAAAGGCCAAGTCGTGCTGGTGGTCAACGTCGCCTCCAAATGCGGCTTGACCCCACAGTACGCGGCGCTGGAAAACCTCTACCAGCAATTCAAGGGCAAGGGCTTCAGTGTGCTGGGCCTGCCGTGCAATCAGTTTGCCGGTCAGGAGCCAGGTACCGAACAGCAAATCCAGGAGTTCTGCAGCCTGAACTATGGCGTGACGTTCCCGTTGTCGAGCAAGCTTGAAGTCAACGGCCATGATCGTCATCAGCTGTACCGCTTGCTGGCGGGCGAGGGTGCGGAGTTTCCGGGGGATATCACCTGGAACTTCGAGAAATTCCTGCTCGGCAAGGATGGCCGGGTATTGGCGCGATTCTCGCCGCGCACGCCGCCGGATGATCCGACCATTGTCCACGCGATTGAAAAAGCGCTGGGCTGAAACACAAAAATCGCAGCCATCGAGCTGCGATTTTTTTTGTCTGACTTTTGACCCTTAATCATTCAAATCAATAGTGCTGTTAAAAGGCGCTAACTGTTCATATTATCGCCGTCATAAAGTCATTCCCTGTGGAGCCTTCCAATGCCGGTGCAAGCCCTGTTCAAACCGTTCCACCTCGGTGCCCTCGAACTGCCGACCCGCGTGGTGATGGCGCCGATGACCCGCTCGTTTTCCCCGGGTGGTGTACCCAATTCCAAAGTGATCGAGTACTACCGTCGCCGCGCTGCGGCCGGTGTTGGCCTGATCATCACCGAAGGCACCACCGTCGGTCACAAGGCTTCCAACGGTTACCCGAATGTGCCGCAGTTCTTCGGCGAAGCGCCACTGGCCGGCTGGAAAAAAGTCGTCGACGCGGTGCATGCCGAGGGCGGCAAGATTGTTCCGCAACTGTGGCATGTCGGCAGCGTGCGCCGCATCGGCACCGAGCCGGACGCCAGCGTCCCGGCTTACGGCCCGACGGAAAAACTCAAGGATGGCCAGGTCGTGGTGCACGGCATGACCAAACAGGACATTCAGGACGTGATCGGTGCTTTCGCCCAAGCGGCGAAGGATGCGCAAAGCATCGGCATGGACGGCGTGGAAATCCACGGCGCCCACGGCTATCTGATCGACCAGTTCTTCTGGGAAGGCAGCAACCAGCGTACCGACGAATACGGCGGCAGCCTGGCCAACCGTTCGCGGTTCGCCATCGAGTTGATTCAAGCGGTGCGCGCGGCAGTCGGTGAAGGCTTCCCGATCATCTTCCGTTTTTCGCAGTGGAAGCAGCAGGATTACACCGCGCGTCTGGTGCAGACCCCGGAGGCGCTGGGCGAATTCCTCAAGCCGTTGGCCGACGCCGGGGTGGACATTTTCCACTGCTCGACGCGGCGTTTCTGGGAGCCTGAATTTGACGGTTCCGAGCTGAACCTGGCCGGCTGGACGCGCAAACTGACCGGCAAACCGACCATCACCGTAGGCAGCGTCGGCCTGGACGGCGAATTCCTGCAGTTCATGGTCAACACCGACAAGGTCGCGCAACCGGCGAGCCTGGAGAAACTGCTGGAGCGTCTGAACAACGACGAGTTCGATCTGGTGGCAGTGGGCCGTGCGCTGCTGGTGGATCCTGACTGGGCGTTGAAAGTCCGTGAAGGGCGTGAGCAGGACATTCTGCCGTTCAGCCGTGAGGCGTTGATGACGCTGGTTTAAGCGTCGCCATTACCGACCCCTTCGCGAGCAGGCTCGCTCCCACAGGTTTCTCTGGGTTCACAGAATCTGTGTTCACTGAAGATCCCTTGTGGGAGCGAGCCTGCTCGCGAAGGCAGGTTCAAAATCAGCAAAGATCTAAGGCAATGTCTGCGCATTCGGCAATACCCGCTCCCGCACACACGCGCCACGCAAGTGCTTTTCAAATTGCTCGATGATCGCCGCCCACCCCTGACGACTGGCATGCTGGCGCGCATTCAGGCGCACGCAACGCAAGGTCTCATCCTCCTCCAGCAACCACGCCGCCGCATCGCAGAACGCATCCTCATCTCCGGGCATCGCCAACACGCCGTTGTAACCGTGGCGAATGTGCTGCGCTGCCGCAGCCTGATCGTACGCCACCACCCCCAGCCCTGACGCCAGTGCTTCCAGCACCACATTGCCGAAGGTTTCGGTCATGCTCGGGAACAGGAAGATATCGCCGGACGCATAGTGCGCCGCCAGCGCTTCGCCGCGCTGTGAACCACAGAAGATCGCCTCGGGCAGCTCCTTTTCCAGCGCAGGCCGTTGCGGCCCGTCGCCGACCACGATCAGCTTCAGCTTGCGCTGTGGATAAGTGCCGCACAGGGTGTCGAAGCAGCGCTTGAGCAGACCGAGGTTCTTTTCCGGGGCCAGCCGGCCGACGTGAATCACCGCGATGTCCTGCTCGCTCAGGCCCCATTGCTCACGCAAGCCGTTCAGGCGCTTGGCCGGGTGAAACAACTGGCTGTCCACGCCGCGGGAGAGCAGGGCGAGGCGGTCGAAATGCCGACGCTCCAGTTCCAGGCGCTGACTGACGCTCGGCACCAGGGTCATCGCCGAGCGGTTGTGAAACCAGCGCAGATAATGCGTGAGCAAGCGCGTCAGCAAACTCAGTCCGTACTGATTGGTGTACTGCTGAAAATTGGTGTGAAAGCCGCTGACCACCGAGATCCCCAGACGCCGTGCCGCACGCAACGCCGACAAACCGAGCGGGCCTTCGGTGGCGATGTACAAAACGTCCGGGCGATGACGCTTCCAGCGCCGCAGCAGCTTGTGCATCGACGACTGTCCCCATTGCAGACCGGGATAACCCGGCAACGGCCAGCCTCGACACAACAGCAAGGCATCGTCCTCGACGCGCTGCGGATCTCCCGCCTGGCGCGGTCGCACCAGTTCCACCTGATGCCCACGCGCGCGCAAGCCATCGCACAAGCGACCAAGGGTATTGGCCACCCCGTTGATTTCCGGTGGGAAGGTTTCGCTGATCAGGGTGATATGCAGAGCTGTCGTCATGACCTCAGTGTCGATTGAGGCGATGTCGTCATTGTGTCGAGTTGATGATCGATTGATGACAGCTGCTTACCGTGTGCCTAAACCTTTTGCCTGCCCGGTCGTTAGCCTTGACTTGAACTCTTTCCAGGAAATATGGCTGTGTCCGAGAATGCTTATGCACCGCCTGAGGCGGAACTTTTGGTTGCGGATGAACAAACACCAGAGTTTTATGTTGTTGCACGGTGGAAGTTCATTCTGCTGGCGATCCTCAGTTTTGGCCTGTATTTCTACTTCTGGATTTACAAAAACTGGAGTCAGTACAAGCGCAGTACTCGACAGGAACTATGGCCGTGGGCGCGAGCGTTTTTCTATTTGTTTTTCGTGCATCAGCTTTATCGGCAGGCCAAAAAACGAATCCATGACAGAGGTGGAAAGTCCGATTGGGATCTTGAGCAATGGGCAACAGTCTTTGTTGTACTGACCGTAGTCGCGCACATATTCGAAAAGCTTCCCAAGCAGATTCCAGAGCTGAGTTTTCTTGGCCTTGTCGCCTTGATCATGCTGCCGATAAGAGTTTATGTCGCAAGCCAAGGGCAACAACTGATCAATTTGGCCGCCAGCGATCCTCAAGGCCTGAGTAACAATCGCCTCAACGCCTGGAACTTGCTGATTATCTTGCCAGGCGCTGCGGCGTGGGTATTGGTAGGGCTGCTTCTAGGCGGCGTTTACCCCTGAGTTGCCAGAAGGATTGATGCCTGGAGGCTCAGACTTTTTCCTGAGCCAGCATCTCGGCACCGCGCTCACGCACCCAGAACAACGTCGCTCCCGCTACCGCCGCCGGCATCATCAGAATGTTGACCACCGGAATCAGCAGCGCCAGATAGACGATCCCGCCAAAACTCATGCTCTGCCAGCGTTTCTGCCGCAGCCAGGCGAGCATCTCGTTCCAGCCCAGTTTGTGGTTGTCTGCCGGGTAGTCAATGTACTGGATCGCCATCATCCACACGCCGAACAGCAGCCACAGCGGGGCGGCGACGATGTTCACCACCGGGATGAACGAGAGAATGAACAGGCCGATCGCCCGCGGCAGGAAGTAGCCGAGTTTGCGCATTTCCCGGGCGAGGGTGCGCGGGATCATCGCAATCAGTTCGCCCCAGCTGAAGGCCGGGAAATCATCGGTGCCGCGTACCACCACTTCGACTTTTTCCGCGAGGAAACCGTTGAACGGCGCAGCGATCACGTTGGCGAGCATGGTGAAGGTGAAGAACACCATCAACGCCACCAGCACCACGAACAGCGGCCAGAGGATGTAGCTGAGGAAACTCAGCCAGTCGGGCAGCGACGGCATCAGGCTGTCGACCCACAGGCTGAACTGATGGCCGGCCAGATAGATCAATCCGACGAACAGCACCAGGTTGATCGCCAGTGGCAGCAACACGAACAGGCGCAGGCCCGGGCTGAGAACCAGTTTGAGGCCTTCGCGCAGGTATTGCGGGCCGGACAGAACAGGGGCGGGCATAAGGTGCTCCGAGCAAGGGAAAACGCGCCGACCTTACCGACTTTGCAACAGGTGCGAAAGCGCGGCAGAGCGATCGACATTCACTGTAACAAAGACGTCGATCCGGTCGGAGTCTGCGTATAGAGACCACCTATGAGCTGGATTGTTAATCCGTATTTCCTTAATCTTGCCCCCCTCGATACGCTGCACCCAACTTTTTACAGGACTGTCGAGCTCATGCCTTCCCCAAGGTTATCCACAGTCCTTTTTTATTCCCGCCGGCAGTCCGGCGTTCCGCGCCAGTGTTTCGGCCCGGTCAACAGGAGCAGGTCATGTCTGAAGTCCGTCATTCGCGAGTGATTATTCTCGGTTCCGGCCCTGCCGGTTACAGCGCTGCGGTCTACGCCGCCCGTGCCAACCTCAAGCCACTGCTGATTACCGGCATGCAGGCCGGCGGTCAATTGACCACCACCACCGAAGTCGACAACTGGCCGGGCGACGTGCACGGCCTGACCGGTCCGGCCCTGATGGAGCGGATGCGCGAGCACGCCGAGCGTTTTGAAACCGAGATCGTTTTCGATCACATCAACGCCGTGGACTTCGCTGCCAAGCCGTACACCCTGACCGGCGACAGCGCGACTTACACCTGCGACGCCCTGATCATCGCTACCGGTGCCAGCGCTCGCTACCTGGGCCTGCCGTCGGAAGAAGCGTTCATGGGCAAAGGCGTTTCGGCCTGCGCGACCTGCGACGGTTTCTTCTACCGCAACAAGCCAGTGGCGGTGGTCGGCGGCGGCAACACCGCTGTTGAAGAGGCACTGTACCTGGCCAACATCGCCAGCACCGTGACCCTGATCCACCGTCGCGAAACCTTCCGCGCCGAGAAGATCCTGATCGACAAGCTGAACGCCCGCGTGGCCGAAGGCAAGATCATCCTCAAGTTGAACGCCAACCTCGACGAAGTGCTGGGCGACAACATGGGCGTGACCGGTGCGCGTCTGAAGAACAACGACGGCAGCTTCGACGAAATCAAAGTCGACGGCGTGTTCATCGCGATCGGCCACACTCCGAACACTTCGCTGTTCGAAGGCCAGTTGACCCTGAAAGACGGTTATCTGGTAGTGCAGGGCGGCCGTGACGGCAACGCCACTGCCACCAGCGTTGAAGGCATCTTCGCTGCCGGTGACGTGGCTGACCACGTCTACCGTCAGGCCATCACCTCGGCCGGCGCTGGCTGCATGGCGGCACTGGACACCGAGCGTTACCTGGACGGTCTGCAGAACGCTTCGTTCTAAATCGCAGACACAAAAAAACCGGCTTCGGCCGGTTTTTTTATGCCCGCATTTCCGCTACATCGCATAACCCTGTGGGAGCGGGCTTGCTCGCGAAAGCAGTGTGTCAGACAAAGAAAAGTCGCCTGGCACGGCGCCTTCGCGAGCAAGCCCGCTCCCACAGGGGATGGCGTTGGCTATGGAAATCAGCGACGGGTCAGGGGCTGCGTTTTGAACTTCACACCCGCCAGACCGTGCTTGATCAGCGCGCGGATATTGCCGTGGTCGCTGCCCTCAGGCGTCGCCACCACCGAACGGTAATGTTCACCGAACGCCAGCAGCGCTTCTTCATCACTCAAGCCTTCCAGCAGTGCCAGACCCAAAGTCTTGCACGAACCTTCGTTCTGCCCGGCGGCGTTTTCCACGCCACCGTTGTTGAACGCCTGAGGCTGGTAGTCGTAACCGGCGGCGATGAAAGCCAGGGTGTCGGCGAAAGCGTGTTCGCCGCTTTTGAGGCTGGCGCGCAGGGTGTTCAGATCACTCATTGGGTTTTCCTTTGGCGAACGCCGCCTGTTGTTCGGCGCTGGCTTCTTGCTGGTATTGGGCTTTCCACTCGGCGTAAGGCATGCCGTAAACCACTTCACGGGCGTCGTCGAGGCTGACCTCGATCTGACGGTCATCGGCGGCAGCCTTGTACCATTTGGACAGGCAGTTGCGGCAGAATCCGGCGAGGTTCATCAGGTCGATGTTCTGCACGTCCTTACGGCTGTCCAGGTGGGCGACCAGCCGGCGGAAGGCGGCGGCTTCGAGTTCGAGGCGTTGTTGCTCGGTCATGGGAGTCTCTGCGAGACAGCTTCAAGCGACGAGCTTCAAGCTGCAAGATGGGTGGCGTTGATACGAAGTTTACAGCTTGCCGCTTGAAGCTTGAAGCTAGCGGCTCGCTGCAAGCGTTATTGACACCGACTCGGCAAAACGCAGCGCATGCGGCTTGTCGACTTCGACTTCGGCGTACAGCACTGCAGCATGAGTCATCACCAGGTCCAGCAGTTCTTGGGTCAGGCGTTCGAGCAGCGCAAAACGATTGCCCTCGACGTGGGCGATGATCGCCTTGGTGATGGTGCGGTAATTCAGCGCGTGATCGATGTCGTTGTCGCGCACCGCTTCCTGCGCCGCATACAGGATCGTGAGATTGATCAGCACATCCTGCTTGTTGAGGATCTCGTCCTCGTTGATCCCGATAAAGGTGCGCAAGCGCAGATCCTTGACCCGGATGCGCGCCATTCCCGGTTGAAGTTGTGACATTTACTTGCTCCGTCCAATCAATTGCAGGAACTCCTGGCGGGTGTTGCTCGAGTCGCGAAAGGCGCCGAGCATGACCGAGGTGTTCATGGTCGAATTCTGTTTCTCGACACCGCGCATCATCATGCACATGTGCCGGGCCTCGATGACCACCGCGACGCCGGCGGCATCGGTGACCTGTTGCACCGCATCGGCAATCTGCCGGGTGAGGTTTTCCTGAATCTGCAGGCGCCGGGCGAACATGTCCACCAGCCGCGCGATCTTCGACAGCCCCAGCACCTTGCCTGTCGGAATATAAGCCACATGGGCCTTGCCGATGAAGGGCAGCAGGTGATGTTCGCACAACGAGTAGAGCTCGATGTCGGCGACGATGATCATCTCGTCGCTGTCGGAGGCAAACAGCGCGCCGTTGACGATCTGCTCCACACTCTGTTCGTAGCCGTGACACAGGTATTGCATGGCCTTGGCCGCGCGCACCGGGGTATCGAGCAGACCTTCGCGGTCGGGGTCTTCGCCGAGGCCGATGAGAATCTCGCGGTAATTCTCGGGCAGGGAACGGGTCATGGGAGATCCTCGCGCAGCAGCTTATTTGACGTGCCGTCCGCCGTTGACGGTCAGGGTTGTGCCGGTGACATAGGGGTT
Organism: Pseudomonas sp. lyk4-TYG-107; assembly: GCF_030209055.1. Taxonomy (NCBI): domain Bacteria; kingdom Pseudomonadati; phylum Pseudomonadota; class Gammaproteobacteria; order Pseudomonadales; family Pseudomonadaceae; genus Pseudomonas; species Pseudomonas sp. lyk4-TYG-107. Next base: position 183,469 of record NZ_JARVST010000027.1, on the reverse strand, counting down.
GTCGAGCAGATAGCGCAGGCTCTGGTAGATCACTTCGCTGCCGGGTTCGATGCCCAGCGCGGATTTGGCCAGCGCCCTGGCGCGGTACGCCGCGTCGTCGTCGGGATTGAACAATAGCAGGGCCGGCGCGATGCCGTTGACTTTGATTGCCGGCGCGTAGCGCGCGGCGAAGGACAGGGTCAGGCTGTCGAGCCCGGCTTTGCTGGCGCAATAACCGATGTGTTTGCTGCTGCCCTTGCGCGTGACGTCGTCGCTGATGTGGATGATGTCGGCCGGGGTCGAGCCTTTGAGCAGGTCGGCGCAGTGCAGGTTGATCAGATACGGCGCGAGCATGTGCACGTTGAGCATGCGCGAGAAGGCCTCGGCTTCACTGCCCGGGGTTTCCGCCAGCCATTCGGAGGCGTTGTGGACGATGGCGCGCAGGCAGTCGGTGTGGGTTTTCAGTTCATCGATGAAGGCGAGGATGGTGGCTTCGCTGGAGAAGTCCGCGAACACCGCGACAGCGCCCAGATCCCGCAGGGCTTGTGCGCCCGGACGTTCGCTGCGGTAGGTGAAGATGACCCGATGGCCGTCTTCAAGCAAACGCTGTGCGCAGTGCAGACCGACACGCTGGCCAGCACCGGTGATGAGGATCGGGGCGGAGGATATGGACATGAACGGCTCGCGTCGCGGTTGGAGCAAAAACTATAACAGCGACATGAGCCATGCACCTATCGTCGGCCTTACCAATACCTGTGGGAGCGAGCCTGCTCGCGAATGCGGTGTCTCAGTCGACATCAATGTTAAATGTCAGTCCGTATTCGCGAGCGGGCTCGCTCCCACACAGAGATCATCGATTCTGCGTAGAGGGTGTTGCAGGCAAAGGTCGCGCAGGCACAGCGTTCAACCAGTTGGCCAGCAACCGCGTCGACAGTGGAATAAAGAAATACACCATCAAGGGCGTCAGGCACGCCGTACTGACCAATACCCGTGGCAGCAGGCTCATCTCGCCGAGCAGCGGCCCGAGGACAAAGTTGAACAGCAGCGACACCGGGAAGAACGCCAGCCAGATCGCCACGGCCTGTTTCCAGCGTGGTGGCCGTTGACCGGCAGCGCCGAACCAGCCTTCGATGCCGCTGACCCGATGCTCCTTGGGATGCTCGAACAGATCGCTGCCCCGCGCCAGCCACGCGGTCCGCGAGACCGAGTGCTCCCAGGCGTGCAGGGTCTGCTCGTCGACGAAGCGGAAAATGATCTGGAATTCGTTGTCACCGGGTGGCGGAGCGAGCACGCCGGAACCCAGGTAACCGGGAAAGTCAGTGGCCAGTTGTTCGCCTTCGCGCAGCCAGGCAATCAGGTCCTGATAGCGGCCGTCGGCGACGCGACGCGCAACCATCAGCGTGACGGGGGAAGTAGACATTGTGTATCTCCATATTTCGAGTGCGGCGCTCCGGGTAGGAGGTTTCGCAATGCGCAAGCCGGGGTGGGGGCCTGCGCTTTTCAACAAGCAAGGATTATTCCCGATTTTGATGACAGTTTCAGAGACTTTCGTCTCTGTTTATTGGGTTGAACCGACAGAGGGCATCGGATGTAGAATGGGATCCAAATTCAACGAGCGGACAAACCTGCACCATGGCTGTTATCACGGACGCTAACCCTGCCTCGCAGGCTTCTGTCGCACTTGAGCGCGAAGAGTTGTTCCCTATTCGGGAGGTGTCGCGGCTGACCGGCGTCAACCCGGTAACGCTGCGTGCATGGGAGCGCCGCTACGGTTTGATCCAGCCGACGCGCACCGAAAGCGGGCACCGGTTGTATTCGATGACCGAAATCGAGCGCGTGCGCAGCATTGTCGACTGGATTGATCGCGGCGTTGCCGTGAGCAAGGTCGGCAAGATCCTGGCGAGGACCGAGCCGCTGAAAGCCTTGGCCCATATCATCCCCGATGATCTGGTCCAGGCCGATTACGCGCAATGGCAGCAGCAGGTGCAATTGGCCGTCAGTTCGTTCGACGACCGCGCGCTGGATCAGGTTTACAACCAGATCTTCTCGTCCTACTCGCTGCCGGTAGTGTTTCAGAACATTCTCATGCCTTTGTGGCTGCAGATGTTGCAGCGCCAGGATGCTTTCGGGCAGACCAGCGAGTGGCTGTTTTTCGACGGGTTCCTGCGGGCGCGGGTGTTGCAGCGGATCGTCGCGCTGCGCGGCACCCAGCCGCGCAAAGTGATTGTCAGTGCGCTCGCCGGTCAGTGTCGTGAACTCGAGCTACTGGTTGCCGCGTTGTTTCTCAGTGGCAATGATGCGGGCGTGCGGGTGCTGACCACCGGCCAGCCATTCGATGAGTTGGCGCTGGTGTGCGAGCGGATCAAGCCGCAGGCGCTGGTGCTGTTTTCCAACCATGCCCCCACCGCGGATTTGCCGCGCCGTCTGAATCGACTGGCCTTGAGTCTCGACTGTCAGGTAATGCTCGCCGGCGACGCTGCCGATCTGGCACAGGACAGTCTGGCCGGATCGTCGATCGGTTGTCTGGGCAATGAAGGAGCGACGATGCGTCAGCGCATGACGCAATTTCTCGCAGGTACGCTGGATACCTGAATATCAGGTGTGCAGGGCGGGGTGGGTCAGACGGTGTTGTTGCAGGATGAACTGGCGCAGCCGTTCGGTTTCATCGGCGTCGGTCTGGCTCAGCTCGTAGGCGTAGAAGCCGTGCTCGGTTTCGCGCTCGAAGTTGCCGCGCAGGGAAATCCGCTCGTAACCTGAAGGGCTGAACCACAGCGCGAAATGCTTGGGCGGTTTGGTCTTGTTGCGCATTTCCAGCAGCACGCCTTTGTGCGACACCTCGTGCACCCACATCATGCCCGGTTGCCCTTTGGCATTTTCCAGCGCGACCGGCTCTTCGAGAGTCAGGCGCCATGGGCGAATCATCGGCCCGTCTTCGTAAATGCTCGGCACGCCCAGGCGCAGGTGCAACGCGTGGAATTCGTCTTCCACCAGGTGCAGCGGAAAGGTCATTTGCTGATTTTCGAAATTGGCCTGAATGGTCACTTGCTCGTGAGCCGCCAGGCGCGTGAGCAGGTCACGGATCTGCGAACCTCCATTGACCAACAGGCTCGACGTCGCATCCCGCACATTGAGCTGCGGGTTGTGCTGCATGGTCTGGATGAAATCCAGCTCATCCTGGGTCAGGAGTGCGTCGCGTTGCATGGCCTGGCTCGAAAGAAATAGTTACAAAGTCATTGGTGATTGTAGTTACTGACACTTAGTTCGCAGTTTTGTTTGCGCCGTTCGTCGCTTTCAGGGCGGCGAGTTCGGCTTGCAAGGCGGCAACTTGTGCTTCCAGTTGTGCAACGCGTTGCTGCGCCTTGACCTGAACCGTGACATCTTTCTGCACACCGACGAAATAAGTCTGGCCGTCATCAGCGTTTTTCACCGTCGAAAGCGACAGTTCGTTCCAGAACGGGGTGCCATCCTTGCGATAGTTGCGCAGGATTTCCCGGCACGCCCCGCCGTTGTGCAAGGTGTCGCGAATCAGCGACAGACCGGCTTGATCGCGGTCTCCTGACTGCAGAAAGCGGCAGTCCTGATAAAGTATCTCTTCGCTGCTGTAACCGGTCAGGCGTTCGAAGGCCGGGTTCACGTAAATCAGGATGTTGTCCTGCTCGCCTTCCTTTTCGGCCACCACGATTCCATCGTTCGACGCGTTGATCACCATTTGCAGCAGACTGGCGTTGATCATCAATGAATCCTTTCAGTGTCGATAATGGCTGGCATTCTAGAAGTTCCAACGCCGCTGTCTACTGGCTATCACGGCGAATCGGGGCTGGATCGCGGCTTTTGCGTCGGACTGCTACTATCGCCGCTCTTTTTTTCAGCTTCAGGATCAGATTGATGAAAGTCGCCATCCTCTCCGGCTCGGTTTACGGCACGGCCGAAGAAGTCGCCCGTCACGCGCAGAACCTGCTGAAAGACGCCGGTTTTGAAACCTTCTACAACCCGCGCGCCAGCCTGGCGGATATCCAGGCGTTCGCACCTGAAGCGTTTCTCGCGGTGACGTCTACCACCGGCATGGGCGAATTGCCGGATAACCTGCAGCCGTTGTATTCGGCGATTCGCGACCAGTTGCCAGCCGCGTGGCGCGGTTTGCCGGGCGCGGTGATCGGTTTGGGCGATGCCAGTTACGGCGATACGTTCTGTGGCGGCGGCGAACTGATGCGTGAGTTGTTCGCCGAACTGGGCGTGCGCGAAGTGCAGGAGATGCTGCGTCTGGACGCCAGCGAAAGCGTGACCCCGGAAACCGACGCCGAGCCATGGCTGGCGCAATTGATCACCACCCTCAAGGGCTGATCGTGCGTTCGCGCAGCAAGGCCAGCCAGGCCTGGGCGGCTTTCGACAGATAGGCGCCTCGGCGCCAGATGAAGGCGATGTCCCAGCGCAAATAATCTGGCGCGCGCAAGGTCAGGCGCACCACGCCCGGACGCTCCAGTGCCCGGGCCACCACGCTGGGCAGCAGCACCACGCCTTGCCCGGCGGCCACCAGTGCCACGAGAAAATCCGCCTGCCCGCTGCGCCCGCCTTCTTTCGGGGTAAAGCCCAGTTGCTGGCAGGCCTGCAGTAAACGGTCATTAAGCACGAAGCTGCGCTGATACAACAGGAACGGCGTGTCGGCCAATTCCTCAAGGCCAATCTCGCCGCGCCCCGCTAACGGATGATCCACCGGCAATAACGCATCGAGTTTCTCATCGCAGAACGGCTGGAAATCGAACTGCGGATCTTTCGGCAGCAGGCTCCCGCCCAACTCCAGTTCGCCGCTGAGCACCGCTTGCTCGACATTGCGGCTGCCGCCTTCAAGCAATTGAATGCTGATGTTCGGATAGCGCCGGCGATACTCGGCGAACAACCCGGCGAACAGTGCATCACTGCCCAGCAGCGGCAGACCGAGGCGCAATTCGCCGCGTGCCAGTTGGCTCAGATCATCCAGTTCGCTGAGCAATTCATTGCGCAAACGCAACATACCCTCGGCGCGTTGCAGCACCACGCTGCCCGCAGCGGTCAGGCGCAGTTGCGAGCCGAGTCGTTCGAGCAGCGGCGTGCCGAGGCTCTGCTCCAGTTGCGCAACTTGCTTGCTCACCGCCGACTGGCTGATGTGCAGGGTTTTCGCCGCTTGGGTGAAGCCGCCCTGATGCATGACTTCGACAAAACTGCGCAGCTGTTTGAAATCCATCATCCGATTCCATTGTGGAATAGGGCTGAGTCTAACAATTCGCTTCTGGGATGACAGGCCGCTTCGTAAAATAAGCCCCTGTAAGGAGCCCATCATGAACGCCGCATCCCTCAAATACCTGTCCCGTCTATTCGCAGAACTGGCCGTGTTGCTCGGTCTCTACCTGCTCGGCTGCCAGATCGCCGCGTGGTTGGCCTGGCCGATTCCCGGCGGCGTGATCGGCATGGCCTTGTTGCTGCTGGCATTCGCGTTCGGCTGGGTCAAACCGGCGGCGCTGCAATTGGGTGCCGGATTGCTGATGGCCGAGATGCTGCTGTTCTTTATTCCGGCGCTGATGAGTCTGCTCGACTACGGCGCGCTGTTGCGCGATGACGGCTGGCGGATTTTGCTGGTGATCGGCGCCAGCACCCTGATGGTGATGCTGGTGACAGCCTTCACCGTGGAGCTGGCCGTGCGCCTGAGGCGGTCCCATGAAGCTTGAATGGATGCCGATGTTCTGGCTCGCCTTTACCCTGTTGGCGTACCTGTTCAGTCGCTGGATTTATCGGCGCACCGGGCGTTACTTGCTGTCGCCGCTGATTCTGGTGCCGGCGCTGCTGCTGGCGCTCGCCGTGCCGCTGCACACCGCCTATGCCGAATACGCCAGCAACACCCATTGGTTGATGCTGGTGCTCGGGCCGGTGACGGTCGCCTTCGCCGTGCCGATCTGGCAGCAGCGGCGTCTGCTGGTGCGGCACTGGTCGGCGCTGCTGTTGGGTATGCTCGCCGGCAGCGCGGCGTCGATCGCTACGTCGTTCGGCCTGGCCAGAGCGCTGGCGCTGGATAGCTCGGTGACGATGTCGCTGGTACCGCGCTCGATCACCACGCCGTTCGCCATGCCGCTGGCGCAGGATCTCGGTGGCGTGCCGGAACTGACAGCCGTGTTCGTGATGTTTACCGGTGTGTTCGGCGCGATGCTCGGCGGCGTATTGCTCAAGTGGCTGCCGTTGCGCAGTGCGTTGGCGCGCGGCGCGTTGTTCGGGGTTGGCGCGCACGGTGCAGGCGTCAGTCGGGCGCATGAAGTGGGCGGTGAGGAAGGCTCGGTGGCGGGGTTGGTGATGGTGCTGACCGGGCTGCTCAATCTGTTCGCCGCACCTTTGTTGGCGTCGTGGCTTTGACATGGATCCAAGGAGTTTGCCTGGCTGACCCGCTCAGTCATCAAGCTGGCTGGCAATGCAACTACGCGATCCTCTGCGCCTGACTAGACTGCTCGTACGTGCAGAACAATAAGAACGCAGAGGTGCATACAGTGAGCGTAGCCCCCGTCCAATTGTCCCTTGATGTCAAAGACCAGGTCAGTGCCGCGGAATGGCAGACCCGGGTCGATCTCGCCGCCTGTTATCGGCTGGTAGCGTTGCATGGCTGGGACGACCTGATCTTCACCCATATTTCCGCCAAGGTGCCGGGCACCGAAGACTTCCTGATCAACCCGTTCGGGTTGATGTTCCATGAGATCACCGCGTCGAGCCTGGTCAAAGTCGATCAGGCCGGCAACAAGCTCATGGACAGTCCCTACGAAATCAATCCCGCCGGTTACACCATCCACAGCGCCGTGCACGAAGTGCGGCACGATGTGGTTTGCGTGCTGCACACCCACACCGCCTCCGGTGTAGCCGTTTCCGCGCAAAGACAGGGTGTGCTGCCGATCAGCCAACAGTCGCTGTTCGTGCTGTCGAGCCTGGCCTATCACGCCTATGAAGGTGTGGCGCTGAATCACGAAGAGAAGGCGCGCTTGCAGGCGGACCTTGGCGAGAACAATTTCCTGATGCTGCACAACCACGGTCTGTTGACCTGTGGCGGCACCATCGCCGACACTTTTCTGATGATGTTCACCTTCCAGCGCGCCTGCGATATTCAGGTCATGGCGCAGACCGGCGCTGCTGAACTGATCGCCATCGAACCGCAGATCCTGGCGGGCGCCAAAGCGATGATCGCCGGCGTCACCAAAAGTGCTCAAGGCATGGGTGGCGCGCTGGCCTGGCCGGCGTTGCTGCGCAAACTCGATAAACAAGACCCCGGATATAAACTCTGATGCCTCTTGCCGAGATCCCTCTGTGTGTCTGGCGCAAACGCAGCCGGACGTTTGTCTTTCGCGGTCAGTCGATCCGTTACTGGACGGCGGGGCAGGGTGAGCCGCTGCTGCTGATCCACGGTTTCCCGACGGCCAGTTGGGACTGGCACTACCTGTGGCAGCCGCTGGCCCAGCGCTACCGGGTGATCGCCTGTGACATGCTCGGTTTCGGGGATTCGGCCAAACCATTGAATCACCGCTACAGCCTGCTGGAACAGGCCGACCTGCAACAGGCGCTGCTGGCGCATCTTCAGGTCGAGCAAGCGGTGCATGTGCTGGCCCACGATTACGGCGACAGCGTTGCCCAGGAGTTGCTCGCCCGGCATTACGAAAACCGGATCGAGGTCGCCAGTTGCGTCTTTCTCAATGGCGGGCTGTTTCCGGAAACCCATCGCCCGGTCTTGATGCAAAAGCTGCTGCTCAGCCCCTTGGGCTGGATGATCGGCCGTGCATTTACCCGTGATGCGCTGGTGAAAAGCTTCCGACAGATTTTCGGCCCGCAGACCGGCCCCAGCGAAAGTGAACTGGATGATTTCTGGAGCCTGATCGAAACCCATCGTGGCCCACGCATCCTGCACAAACTGATCGGCTACATCCCTGAGCGGCGGGTGCAACGTGATCGCTGGGTGACGGCGATGCAACGCGGCGAGGTGTCGCTGCGAGTTATTGACGGTGAGGTCGACCCGATCTCCGGTGCGCACATGGTCGAGCGTTACCGCGAGCTGATTGCCGACGCCGATACGGTGCTGTTGCCGGGCATCGGCCACTATCCGCAGATCGAAGCGCCGGTGCAGGTGCTCAAGCATTACCTGGCGTTTCGTGAGCGCCTGGAGTTACCGCCGCGCAAGGTCGCATGCTCCTGACAGATCAAAAGATCGCAGCCTGCGGCAGCTCCTATACCGATCTTCTGTAGGAGCTGCCGCAGGCTGCGATCTTTTGATCTTTTGACGCCCTCATCATCCCTCACCCTTATCGCGCACCATTCAGCCTCAGCCGTATTCGTTGTGACCCAAAGCCCTGTGCCTGACACTCGGACTCAATACTGGCCTGCTGGAGTTCCTGCGATGAATGAGTCCGTACGTTTCGAAGATAAAGTCGTGATCGTCACCGGCGCCGGTGGTGGCCTGGGGCGAGCGCACGCTTTGCTGTTCGCCCGGCACGGTGCCAAAGTGCTGGTCAACGACCTCGGCGGCTCGACCCAGGGCGAAGGGGCCAACGCCTCCGCCGCCGACCGTGTGGTGGCGGAAATTCGCGAAGCCGGCGGCATCGCCGAGGCCAACCATGACTCGGTCACCGACGGCGACAAACTGGTGCAAAACGCCCTCGACGCCTTTGGCCGTGTCGACGTGGTGGTGAACAACGCCGGGATTCTGCGCGACAAGACCTTTCACAAGATGGACGACGCCGACTGGGATCTGGTTTACCGCGTCCACGTCGAAGGCGCCTACAAAGTGACCCGCGCCGCGTGGCCGCACTTGCGCGAGCAAAACTACGGAAGGGTGATCTTCACCGCCTCGACCTCGGGCATCTACGGCAACTTCGGCCAGTCCAACTACGGCATGGCCAAACTCGGCCTCTACGGCCTGACCCGTACCCTGGCCATCGAAGGTCGCAAGAACAATATTCTGGTCAATGCCATCGCGCCTACCGGCGGCACGCGCATGACCGAAGGCCTGATCCCGCCGCAGGTGTTCGAACAGCTGAAACCGGAACTGGTCAGCCCACTGGTGGTGTACCTGGCCAGTGAACAGTGCCAGGAAACGTCCGGCCTGTTTGAAGTCGGTGGCGGCTGGATGGGCAAGGTGCGCTGGGAACGCAGCCTCGGTGCTGGCTTCGATCCCCGCAGCGGTTTCTCGCCGGAAGATGTCGCGGCGCACTGGCAGCAGATCTGCGACTTCGAAGGCGCGGCGCATCCGAAGGACAACATTGAAGCGCTGAAGGAAATGATGGCGAATTTGCAGAAGTATTCGCTGTAACGTTTGCCACGCCCCGCAAATACCGATCCCGCCGGTAAAGCCTTCGCCCATAAAAAAGGCCGCTGCAAACGCAGCGGCCAAGGTAAGACGTTGGATCAAGGAGCTACAAATCAACGTCAGTGAACACCGGGGCGATCAATCGAAGCATCGACTCATCTGAAATCGGTCAGCGCTGGCGCGAGTTGCTCAGCAGCCAAGGCTTGGTGCTTTGCGGCGTCTGCCTGAAAGCCCGCTCAGAATAAGCACTTGAACCCGAAGGAAAAATAGCGATTCCGGACATGCACTGTTACGGGGCGTGCAACAGTCTTGATCGCGCCACAGGATCCTGCACGGACTGCGCAAAGTGTTCGCGCCCGGAAATATATCGCTTCGCTGTCTATTCTGGATGGTTGAGTTAGTTACTTTGTATGAGGCTTTTGTGCGGATTATTTGTTTGTGAATTTGTCATTTTTCACAGGTGGTTTTTTTGTTTCGGTTAATACCTTGTAATCTATATTTGTTGAAATGAACTGGCGCTTCTTGTTTGTTAAAAATAAAACTATCTTTCGCTATCGCAGTGATGCGGGGTTGCGTTCACTGAACTTGAAAGATAGGACTTGAATATGGATAAGTTATACAAAAGCTTGATGCGAGGTTCTGAAGGTGCAGAAGTAACCTGGAGGGCTGAGTGGGCAAAGGCCGCTGCCGCGCAGAATGATTTGTTCGCTATTGTTGAGGCGATCCCGACAGTTCGGCAGATTGCTCGGCAGGCATTGCAGCAAGAATTGCAGCAGCGGCAGAAGAATATCAATATCGATAATGTTTATATAAATATTACCGATCAGTCCAATGAGATTGAACGTCGTCCTTCGGGGAAACTGTCTGAGGTATTGCTTCATTGTCTTGATAATAATGTGGCGCCGAGCTATCTGGCTGGTGGCGGGGACGGTGTCTTTCACCTGCCCGATACCGTTGGCGAAGAGATGAGAGTCAAGGGCTTCAGTATTATCGAGGCTGAGGAGGCTATTACTTATACGCTGCGAAACATGGAGAGCAGCCTGCGTTCGGAGATAGGCAAATATTGGGCGGCCCCCGTAAAAGTCGCAACAACTGAAAATACCGGACTGACAAATAAACAGGCCTTGCAGCAGGCTTATAACGTTGTGCTGACAGCGGAGCTTTCTTTAAAAGCCATGGCGGGATTTCTGGATCATGGCATGGCGACGCGCTATTGCTATTTGTTGAACCTGGAAAACGGCGCCGGCGCTTATAGCGTTGTGGTGAGTCCTGAATCCGACTCTCGCACTTCGCTTGTTCCGGGGTTTGTCCTCGATAATGCGATGCGGGCGGATCCGCAAATGAAACTGCTCAATGAGTCCACCGGTTATGTCATTCACACGCCAGGCAACGGCTTTGAATACTTCGCCAGGAATATCGACGCGCACGCAACGCTGCTGGCGCGTGTATCGGCGTCCGGTAGCAAAATCGCTTTCCCTAAAGCCACGCAAAGTGTGTCTGCTCATTGTGTCGACGCTTACTTGAAGGGGCAACTTGAGACGCTTGCAAGTCTGATGCGCGATTGCAAGGGCCAGACTCGAGCGTTCAGCCGTGTATTGCAGGACAATCAGATGTTGTCGGTGATGCGTGCTGACATCGGTCGTCGATTCGATCAAGTGCAGGCAGAACTCAAGCGGACCGAATGGCCACTCTGGCTTAAGAACGGTGGTAACGCTCTTCAGCAGCGTTACGTCGAGCTTGAGCACTCGATGGAGAAATATCACTCTGACTACCGGGTGGTTTTCGACAGGTGTTTCTCTTTTAAAGATTATGTCTTGCGTTGTTTTTCCGAGTGGGCGATGAGCGCGTTGGGTGAGCAACTGGAAGCCGAGACGATAAAGGTGCGCAGCGTCCACAAGATGCAACTGGGCGGCCGCACCCTCGAGCAGGTCGACAGTCGGACCCTGACGGAATTCATCATCTTCGGTCTGCATGACGAGGGGTATAAAGCCGAAATCAGCCTCACCGGGTTGCCGTCCGGCAGCAGGCTATCCGCTGCTGCACTTGAGCAATGGTTGAACAACATCAACTTGCGCTCGCAGTTTGTATCCAGTCTTCCAACTGATCCATCGCCGGAGTTTGCACAGGCGTATCGCGACCACTTGCACAGCAACATCGAGTTCGCGCTTTTCGTTGCGCGCCATTCGGGCGCCTTCAGTGAAACCGAAGCGAAGGTCATTGAAAGGGCGTTGGCAGGTGACCTTTCGGTGTCTATCCGCGGATTGAAACTGAGCCTGCAGATTCCAGGGCCCGCCTTGAAAGGTGTGATGGTTTTTCGGGCACCGGAGACTCGGAACTATCTTGTTTATCTGATAACACCTGCAGGCAAATCCGTTTTCATGGCGTTTGCGGATGTACTCGCTCTGAACAAATGGTTTGAATCGGCCATGACCGCTGATCGTGAATACGCGGCGTCATTGATTCATCCGGACTATTTGCACGATGCCGGATCCTTGCGCGGTATCAGCCGTCACGCCACCCATTATCTGTACAAGCTGGATACCCAATACTCGGACCTTTTCCCCAATGGCACAGCGCCGTTGCTCAATGACGTCAATCTCGCTTTTCAGTCTGAACTGGCGTTACACAGGACCATTGCGCCTGCGCCTTACCGCTACCTCGGGATTGAGCCGCGCAAACGTTACGCTCGATTGAATACCGAACTGAAAGCGCTCTCCACCGTTGAGGCAAGGGACAATGCGTTCCCTTCTTTCGAACGCTTTACCCACGATGCGGTAAAGCAGAACCTTGAAAGTCTGTTGCGTTCGCGAGGACGAAATGTCGAGATCAATCCCGATCAGATTATTGTCCAGACTGACGATTTTCAGAAAAGCGTAACGGATCTGCTCATAGAAGGACTGTCGTTTGAAGCTGCCAATCCGGCTTATCCGAGCAAGTATGACCCGAGGTATTTTTTGACGGACGGCCATCCGGCCATTGATCAACTGGATATTCGCGATCTGTCCTCGTTATCGAAAACATTCCGTCCTGGCGACAGGTATACGGAAATGCTCAATACCGACTATCTGGACGGGAAGCATCCTGGCTACGCATTCAAGCGCGCCGTTCACGCAAAAAAAGTTCGCTGTCAGATGCATTACGATCTGCTCTCCAACTACATTGATGGCAGGTTTGGCTCTGAAATCTTTATAGCGCTACAACGGGTTGTCGGCAGTTTGAAAGAGGATGTCTATCACTACCCGATCAATGATTCGTCCGCAGAAGGTGATGAAGGTCTTTACGAATTCAATATCGGGAAAATCGGCTTGACCAAGGCGGGGGATCGTACGGTTGCGGGTGTCTACATCCTACGGATGAACATTCTCGGCCAGTTCCACGACTGGTTATATACGCCCGATGCGCCGGATGGCGTTGCCTATCGACCCATCAACGATTTCATTCCATCGATTCGTTTCCAATACGGACCTATGCGCGATTATTACTTTGACCGGGTTGCAATCGTCGATCAAAAAGTAATCAATGACTATTTTGACGATCTTGCCGCAAGCGGGAAACCCCTGCCTCCGGTCAAGACGCAAGAACGTGCCAAGTTGAACAACCTCTTCACGTTCCATGATCGGAGAGTGCGTCGCGCATTGAGCGATATCGATGAGCGAACCACCAGTTTGAAGGAGGTTATCGCGGGACTGGTTTACGATGGCCTGATCAAAGTGGTGAATGTCATCAGTCTCGCCGTGCCGCCTATTGGCTCCGTGGCCGTTGCGGTGCAGATGATGAAAAGTGTCTACGACGGAGCACTGGCGCAACGGCGAGGTGACTACTCGGCGGCACTGGGATACGGCGCGGACGCGTTGATCGGACTATTTACGCTCGGCCAGGCGGCCACAGCCGGTGCGAGCGCAGAGGTGATCAAGCAGGTGACCAACGTTCAACGATCGTTTCTCGGTCTGGTCGATGATGCACGGTCGGCGGCGCAATTCGTCGCCGAGGCGGCGGGTCATAAAGCGGCAGATCAACAGTTGATCGATTTCTTCACTGAATTGATGAAGGATCGGGTAACCGGCATCAGCCAGACCATCGTGCGCTGATCCCGGGCTGGCGCCTGGAGATCGCCTGACTCAACCGGCTTGCTCATACCCCATGCGCCAGCTCACGGCCCGCGACGCCGCCAGTAACCGCTGCGCCGCCGGGCCGTCTTCATCAGCGTGGAACAGTGAAGTCGGGCCGACGATGGTCAGCACCGCGGCGATCTGCCCGACTGCGTTGAACACCGGGGCTGACAACGCGTCCACACCTGGCATCAACAAGCCGTGCACATGATGCAGACCGCGTTCGCGGATCTGCTCGCACAAACCGCTGTAGGCATTTTGATCGGCCAGTGGATGGCCGGCGACGGCGATTTCCTGCTCGCGCAACTCATCGGTTTCCCGATGCGGCAGAAAGGCACTGAACACCAGCCCGGTGGACGAGCTGAGTAACGGCAACACCGAACCCAGTTGCGTCACCACCGTCACCGCGCGCACCGCCGGTTCGATGTGCACCACGGTCGCGCCCTGATTGCCCCACACCGCCAGAAAACAGGTTTCGTTCAGTTCATCGCGCAACTCGGACAGGGGCAGGGCGGCGACTTTCAGCACGTCCATACTGTTCAGCGCAGCGAGGCCTACACGCAACGCTTCACGGCCGAGTCCGTAATGGTTGGTGGCGGCGTTCTGCTCGGCAAAACCACTGGCGATCAGTGCCTGGAGATAGCGGTGCACCTTGCTCGCCGGCATCTGCACATGTTCGGCCAATCGCGACAGTGAGGTGGAGGGCGATAACTCGGCCAACGCCTTGAGGATGTCAGTGCCGACCTCGGCGGAGCGGACTTTCTGTTTGCCGTTGCTGTCGCTGGTTTTTTCCATGGTGCGGCCGGGATCCGAAAACGAATGGGCGTCTTTATAGCTTGACGCTGGATAGCGAGCAAATTACGTTATGCGTAATCGAATTACGATAATAACAACCCCGGCGTGCGCAAAGCTCTGAGCCAGAGCGATGGGCCACTGCCGACTCCCTGTTCAGGAGGCTCCATGAACCTCGATTCAAACGCGTCGAAGCTGGCGTACCAGTCCGGTTTCGGCAACGAATTCAGCAGTGAAGCGTTGCCCGGCGCCTTGCCCATCGGCCAGAACTCCCCGCAAAAAGCCCCGTACGGCCTCTATACCGAATTGCTCTCCGGCACTGCGTTTACCATGACCCGCAGTGAAGCCCGGCGCACCTGGATGTACCGGATCCAGCCGTCGGCCAATCACCCGGCGTTCGTCAAACTGGAGCGGCAACTGGCCGGCGGCCCGTTGGGTGAAGTGACGCCCAATCGCCTGCGCTGGAATCCTCTGGATATCCCGGCCGAGCCGACTGATTTCATCGACGGTCTGGTTGGCATGGTGGCCAATTCGGCGGCGGAAAAACCAGCCGGCATCAGCATCTATAACTACACCGCCAACCGTTCGATGGAGCGGGTGTTTTACAACGCCGACGGCGAACTGCTGCTGGTGCCGCAACTGGGGCGGCTGCGAATTGCCACTGAACTCGGCGTGCTCGAAGTCGCGCCGCTGGAAATTGCTGTGCTGCCGCGTGGCCTGAAATTCCGCGTCGAGCTGCTTGATCCGCAGGCGCGCGGTTACGTTGCCGAGAACCACGGCGCGCCGCTGCGCCTGCCGGACCTGGGGCCAATCGGCAGCAACGGCCTGGCCAATCCACGGGATTTCCTCGCGCCGGTCGCGTCTTATGAAAACCTGCAGCAGCCGACGACGCTGGTGCAGAAATTCCTCGGCCAGTTGTGGGGCACCGAGCTCGATCATTCGCCGCTGAACGTGGTCGCCTGGCACGGCAACAACGTGCCGTACAAATATGATCTGCGCCGTTTCAACACCATCGGCACCGTGAGCTTCGATCACCCGGATCCGTCGATCTTCACCGTGCTGACCTCGCCGACCAGCGTGCACGGTCTGGCCAACCTCGACTTCGTGATCTTCCCGCCACGCTGGATGGTCGCCGAGAACACCTTCCGTCCGCCGTGGTTCCATCGCAACCTGATGAACGAATTCATGGGCCTGATTCAGGGCGAATACGATGCCAAGGCTGAAGGCTTCGTGCCCGGCGGTGCCTCGCTGCACAGCTGCATGAGCGCCCACGGCCCGGATGGCGAAACCTGTACCAAAGCGATCAACGCGGAACTCAAACCGGCGAAGATCGACAACACCATGGCCTTCATGTTCGAGACCAGTCAGGTACTGCGCCCAAGCCGCTTCGCCCTCGACTGCCCGCAACTGCAATCCACATACGACGCCTGCTGGGCCACGCTGCCCGCCACGTTCGACCCGACCCGGAGATAACCCATGACTCAGACTTCCATCACCCGCAGCTGGGTTGCTTCGGCCAATGGCCACGCGGATTTCCCGCTGCAGAACCTGCCGCTGGGCGTGTTCAGCACTGGCGGCTCGGCGCCGCGCGCGGGCGTGGCGATCGGTGAACACATTTTCGATCTGCAGGTGGCGCTTGAAGCCGGCCTGTTCGACGGCCCGGCACGCAGCGCGGTCGAAGCCATGCACGGCGGTCTGCTAAACGCCTTCTTCGACCTCGGTCGTGAAGCCCGCGTAGCCTTGCGCAGCCGCTTGCTGGAATTGTTCGGCGAGGGCAGCACTCATCGCGGCGCCATCGAAGCCCAAGGCGCAAAACTGCTGCCACTGGCTGCCGATTGCCAGATGCACCTGCCGGCGCGCATCAGCGATTACACCGACTTCTACGTCGGCATCGAGCACGCGCAGAACGTCGGCAAACTGTTCCGTCCGGACAACCCACTGCTGCCCAACTACAAGCACGTGCCGATCGGTTATCACGGTCGCGCCTCCACCGTGCGCGCTTCTGGTACCGACGTGCGCCGCCCGAAAGGCCAGACCCTGCCGGCCGGTGCGAGCGAGCCGACCTTCGGCCCGTGCGCACGACTGGACTACGAGCTGGAACTGGGCATCTGGATCGGTCAGGGCAACGACATGGGCGAGCCGATTGCCATCGGTGACGCCGCCGAACACATCGCCGGTTTCTGCCTGCTCAACGACTGGTCGGCCCGCGATATTCAGGCCTGGGAATACCAGCCACTCGGCCCGTTCCTCTCCAAGAGTTTTATCACCAGTGTTTCGCCATGGGTGGTGACCGCCGAAGCGCTGGAGCCATTCCGCATGGCGCAACCTGCGCGCCCGGAAGGTGATCCGCAGCCGCTGCCATACCTGTTCGACAAACGTGATCAAGATGGCGGCGCCTTCGACATCGAACTGGAAGTGCTGCTGCTCACCGAAGCCATGCGCGAACAGAATCTGCCAGCCCATCGGCTGACCCTGAGTAACACTCGCTACATGTACTGGACCGTCGCACAAATGGTCGCGCACCACAGCGTCAACGGCTGCCAGTTGCAGGCCGGTGACCTGTTCGGTTCGGGGACTTTGTCCGGCCCGCAAAGCGGTCAGTTCGGCAGCTTGCTGGAAATCACCGAGGGCGGTAAAAAGCCGATCGAACTGGCCTCCGGCGAAGTGCGCAAATTCCTCGAAGACGGCGACGAAATCATTCTGCGTGCGCGCTGCGCCCGTGACGGTTTTGCCTCGATCGGCTTCGGCGAATGCCGCGGCAAAGTGCTGGCGGCGCGCTGACAGGAGCGGATCATGGATCTCTACACCTATTACCGCTCGACCTCGTCGTATCGGGTGCGTATCGCGTTGGCGCTGAAAGGGCTCGACTACACCGCGTTGCCGGTCAACCTGATTGCGCCGTCGGGAGGCGAGCATCGCCAGCCGGCGTATCTGGCGATCAATCCGCAGGGCCGGGTGCCGGCCTTGCGCACCGATGACGGCGAGCTGCTGATTCAGTCGCCGGCGATCATCGAGTACCTGGAAGAGCGTTATCCACAGTTGCCATTGCTACCCGAAGACCTCGCCGCCCGTGCTCATGTGCGCGGTGTGGCGGCGGTGATCGGCTGCGATGTGCATCCGCTGCATAACGTCAGCGTGCTCAATCGCCTGCGCCAGTTGGGCCACGAAGAGCCGCAGGTGGTGGAGTGGATCGCGCACTGGATCAGTCAGGGGCTGACGACCGTCGAGCAATTGATCGGTGACAGCGGTTTCTGTTTCGGTGAGTGGCCGTGTGTGGCGGATGTTTATCTGATTCCGCAGTTGTATGCGGCCGAGCGCTTCGGTGTTTCGCTGCAGGCTTATCCGCGGATTTGTCGGGTGGCGGCGTTGGCGGCTGAGCATCCGGCGTTCATCAAGGCGCATCCGGCCAATCAGCCGGATACCCCTTAAAGCTTCACCTTGCCCCAATGTGGGAGCGGGCTTGCTCGCGAAAGCGGAGTGTCAGGTACCGGGATGCTGACTGATACACCGCTTTCGCGAGCAAGCCCCTCCCACAGGGGAGATTCGGCGCCCGCCAAAAAAATCATAAAAACAAAACAGGTACCTTGCGATGCATAACCAGATTGCCAGCTTTCGCGCGGCACTCGACGCCCGTCCTGTGTCCCGCTATCAGTGGTTATTGCTGATCCTGCTCGCCTTGCTGCTGGTCACCGACGGCTATGACGCCCAGGTGCTCGGTTACGTGGTGCCGGCTCTGGCTCAGGACTGGGGGCTGGAGAAAGCCGCATTCGGGCCGGTTTTCAGTGCCAACCTGTTGGGCCTGACCCTTGGTTCGCTCGCGGTGACGCCGCTGGCCGATCGCTTCGGCGTACGGCGGATCCTGCTCGCCTGCGTGTTGATCTACGCCAGCCTGACGGTGTTGATGGTGTTCGCCGATTCTCTGAACACCTTGATGATCGCGCGCTTCATCTGCGGCATCGGCATGGGCGGGGCGATGCCCAGTGCCATGGCCTTGATGTCGGAATATTCACCGCCTCGTCTGCGCACCTTGATGGTGACGCTGGCCGCTTGTGGGTTTTCGTTTGGCGGTGCGGCGGGTGGTTTTGTTGCTGCGGGCTTCATCGACCGCTTTGGCTGGCAAGCGGTGTTCCTTGCCGGTGGTGTCACGCCGTTGCTGCTGTTCCCGTTCCTGTGGTGGATGCTGCCGGAGTCGCTGCCACGTCTGCTGCGCGATGCACCGCCCTATGCGCGCCTGCGCAAAGTCACCGCGCGAATGCTGCCGGACTGGCAACCGCCGGCCGCGTCCGTCGAACAGAACAAGCGCGAGCAGGGCAGCAAATTGACCGTGGTCGAGCTGTTCCGCAACGGTTATGCGCGCCCGACCCTGCTGATCTGGGCGACGTTTTTTGTCAGCCTGATTCTGTTGTATTTCATGATCAGCTGGCTGCCGACGTTGTTGCTGGAAAGCGGTCTGAAACTCAATGAAGCCAACCTGGTGACCTCGATGTTCCTGTTCGCCGGCACCTTGGGCGCAGTATGCATGGCGTGGTTCGCCGACCGTTTGAAACGCAAGGTGCGGCTGCTCTGCGCAGTGATGGCCGGGGCGGCGCTGTGCACGATTCTGCTGGGTTTGAACCACGATAATCCACGTTATCTGGTGGCCTGCGTGTTTGCCGCCGGGTTCTGCATCATCGGTGGGCAACTGACGCTGAACGCCTTCGCCAGCAACTTCTACCCAGCGCATGTGCGGGCCACGGGCACGGGCTGGGCGTTGGGGGTAGGGCGCTTCGGTTCGATCCTCGGGCCGCTGTTCGGCAGCATGCTGCTGGCGATGCACATTCCGGTGACGCAGATTTTCTTCTTCTGCGCGATACCGGCGGTCATTGCGGCGCTGCTAATCATCCAGGTGCGCTCGCCTTCAGATATCCCGCAATCCAATGTGGGAGCGAGCTTGCTCGCGAAGAACGATAACGCAGTCTGACAGGAACAACGGTGGCGCCTGCTTCGCGGGCAAGCCACGCTCCCACAAGGGATCGTTGTGATGCAGAAGAATGGGGCCACGCTGAACCCTGTGGGAGCGGGCTTGCTCGCGAAGGCGATTCAGGCTTCGATGCATTCATCGCTGACACGACGCTTCGCGAGCAGGCTCACTCCTACAAAAAGCGTTTAGTGCACAACGGAATTGGGTGGCAGGTGGCCGAGGCGTTCAGTCAGACGCAGGCGCTGGATCGGGTCGTCACTAAGCAGCAACGCATGTTCCAGATCGAAGCGCTCGGCGTTCGGACAGTCGAGCCGTTGATACAGGCTGGCGCGGGCCAGATAATCGGCGGCGCTGGCACCGCCCAGTTCCAGCACGCGTTCGGCATCGATCAGCGCGGCGATGTAATCCTCATGGGCCAGATGCAACTGCCGCAGGTTGCGTGACAGGCGCTGGAGCATCTGCTCTGGGCTGGCGGTGGCCAGATGGTCGGCGTTGAGTTTGAGGTGCGCGCCGTACTGACGTTGCAACAACTCGCGACAGTCATTGGGGTACAGCCGCCGACCGCCGCAGGGATCCAGCAGGTGATCAGCACCGGGTACCCGCAGCAGGAAATGCCCGGGGAAGTTCACCCCGACCAGCGGAATCTCCAGACCACGGGCCAGTTCCAGAGCAATCAGGGACAGGGTCAGCGGCTGGCCGCGACGGGTCTGCAACACTTTGTGCAACAACGCGACCTGTGGGCGTAGCGGCAGAAAATCGTCCTGAGAGAAGCCCAGATCATTCAACCGCCGCAGCAACGGTTGCGCCAGTTCGCTGACTGGCAGCATCGGCAAGCCGTAGCTGACGCGCTGTTGCAGCTCCTTGAAGTCCTGTTGCAGCGCGTCGACATCGAGGCCTTTTTCGTGCTCGGCAGCCATCCACAGCGCCGCTTCGAACAGCGCGGGCGGTGAACGGTGCAGACACTCGAAAAAGCGTTGGCGCGGACTCATCGAAATCTCCGGGGAATGCCTCGTTTTAGCCCCGTCCGCGCCATTCGTCCAGTACCGGCCAGGTTATGCCGCAAAGTCGCCGTCGAAGCGGGCGCTTATTCCGGTGCGCTTCAGCAATTTTTGGGCGCAAGCCTATACTGGCGTCTACCAGAAGTGATTCGGGAGCCTGCCGATGTTCGCTCTCATGCAAAGCACTCGCCTGGAATCGCTGCACCTCAGCGTTGACCCGGTCACCGGGTTGAAGGCGGTCATTGCCATTCATAACAGTCGCCTCGGGCCTGCCCTGGGCGGTTGCCGTTATCTTGCCTATCCCAACGACGAATCCGCAGTCGAGGATGCCATACGCCTCGCGCAGGGCATGAGCTACAAGGCGGCACTGGCCGGGCTCGATCAGGGCGGCGGGGTGGCGGTGATCGTGCGCCCGGCGCATGTGGAAAACCGCGCTGCGTTGTTCGAAGCGTTTGGCCGCTGCATCGAGCAGCTCGACGGTCGCTACATCACCGCCATCGACAGCGGCACTTCGGTGGCGGACATGGATTGCATTGCCCAGCAGACCCAGCATGTCACCAGCACCACCTCGGCCGGCGACCCGGCGCCGCATGCGGCGATGGGCGTGTTCACCGGGATTCGCGCCACCGCCATGGCGCGGCTGGGCAGCGACAATCTTGAAGGCTTGCGCGTGGCGATTCAGGGCTTGGGCAATGTCGGATATGCGCTGGCGGAGCAACTGCATGCGGCGGGCGCCGAGTTGCTGGTCAGCGACATCGACCACGGCAAGGTGCAACTGGCGATGGAGCAGCTCAATGCGCATCCGATCGCCAACGATGCCTTGCTCAGCACACCCTGCGACATCCTTGCGCCGTGCGGCCTGGGTGGTGTGCTCAACAGCCACACGGTGACGCAACTGCGCTGTTCGGCGGTGGCCGGTTCGGCGAACAATCAACTGACGCATCTGGATGTGGCTGATCAACTGGAGCGACGCGGGATTCTGTATGCGCCGGATTATGTGATCAACGCGGGCGGGTTGATTTATGTCTCGCTCAAGCATCGCGGCGAAGAGCTGGGGACGATTACTGCGCACCTGTCGAAGATTTCTTCGCGGCTGACCGAGGTGTTTGCCCATGCGCAGGCCGAGAAGCGTTCGCCGGCGCGGGTGGCGGATGAGTTGGCGGAGAAAGTCCTGTATCGCTGAAAAGCAAAAGATCGCAGCCTGCGGCAGCTCCTACATATGGAATGCGTATTCCCTGTAGGAGCTGCCGCAGGCTGCGATCTTTTCGATTCAAACGTGGTTACTTGGCAGCTTTCGCCGCTTTAACCGGCTTCACTGGAGCTTCTTCCGGCTCAGCCGCTGCGTCTTTTTCGACTACTTCTGCCGGTGCATTGATCAGCTCCGACAGTGCATCAGGCTGGCTCTTGAAGGCCTTGGCGAACACATCGCGGTTCTTCGCCATGTAGATCCCGACTTCTTCAACCTGTTGCTCGTTCAGCGACGGCACGGCTTTTTGCAACACTTCGGACAGCATCTCGGCCAGTTCGAGCATTTTGTCATGACGGTCAGCTTCGGCTTTATCCATGAACAAGCGCTCCAGATCTCGGCTGCTGCGGTATACCACTTCGACGGCCATTCACCACCTCACATGCCTTCACATTTAGTTGTCTTAGCGACTACTGTATTTATATACAGCGAAAGGATAAGCGAATCCCTGCGCTTTGGGTAGTGGCTTTTCAATGTAGACCGGATTCGGCATTTTTCCTGATGCGCGCGCCTCAAACAAAACGACCCGCACACGGCGGGTCGTTGGTTTTTTTGATTTCAGAACTTGCCGCTGGCGTAACCACCATCGATAGGCATGATCACACCCGTGACGTATGCGGATTGATCGCTGAGCAGCCAGAGCACCGCGTTGGCCACTTCGTCCGCCGTGCCGAAGCGCTTCATCGACGTCACGTTGATTTTGCGCTGGGTGTTTTCCGGTGCGGCTTTCAGGCGTGCCTCGTTGTTCATGCCGCCGAGAATCGGCCCGGGGGCGACCGCATTGACGCGAATGCAGCCGCCTTCTTCCAGTCGCGCATTCTCGATCGACGCCACCTGGGTCATGCCATTGATCGCCTGCTTGCTGGCGACATAGGCGACCTGGCCGCCAATCGGTACCACGCCGGCGCAGGACGAGGTATTGACGATGGCCCCGGTGCCGCGGGTGAGCATCAGTTGCAGTTCATGGCGCATGCAGTGGTAGGTGCCGTTGACGTTGATGTTCATCACCTTCATCCAGTCGTCCGGGCACGATTGCGCGAGCGCTCCGTATTTGGCGGTCACGCCGGCATTGTTGAACGCGCAATCGAGGCGGCCGTAGGCCGAACGAATGGTCGCGAACGCCTGCTCGACCTGCTCCGGATCACCGACATCGCAGGCGATAAAGCGGCAGTGTTCACCCAGCCGATCGGCCAGCGCCGCGCCTTTTTCCTCGTCCCGGCCGAACACGATCACATCGGCGCCGGCCTTGATCAGGCGTTCGCTGACGGTTTCGCCAATGCCACTGGTGCCGCCGGTGACCAGGCACACTTTTCCCAGAAAATCGTACATATGTCGCATCTCCTTATGCCAACGCGGGGCGTAAATATTTCGGGTTTACGCAGCAATACACCCGATCCAGTCGCGGATTGCTTTTGTCACTGAAGCACTGGCTGTCCCATCGGCATTTGTGGATGTCGGCGGAGCGGCCCTGCAGGGTTTTGTTGATCAGGTCGTTGTCGGCAAACAGCGCCCGCGACATCCCCACCCAATCGCATACGCCGTCGGCGAGCAACTGCTCGGCCTTGTCCAGACCGTCGATGAAACCGGCGTAACCCACCGGTACTGTCGACACCGACTTGATCGCCCGCACTCCGGCTTGCAGGTAATGGTCCATGGTCTCCGAATGCACAATCAACTGGCCGAAGGTCGCGCCCATGCACATCGAACATTCCAGCGCGGCAACACCGGCCTGACAGAGCGCCTGCACGGTTTCCTTGAGGTCCGGATATTGCAGCCCTTCAGCGCCCAGACGGTCGTCGATGCCCAGACGAATAGTGACGATCAGTTGGCCCTGGGTGCGCTCGCGGATGGCCTTGACCACGTCGAGCAACAGTCGCGCACGGTTCTCTTCGCTGCCGCCATATCGGTCAGTGCGCTTGTTGGTGTGCGGCGAAAGAAAACTGCTCAGCAGGTAGCCGTTGGACGCCTGCAACTGCACCAGACGTGCGCCGTTGGTCCAGGCCAGCCAGGCGGAGTGGGCGAACTGCTCGATTACCAGGGCGATGTCGCTTTCGTCCATGATCCGCACGCGGTAATCCGGATCGAGTTTCGACACGCGCGGGCAGGGCACGCCACTCGGGGTCAGCACGGCAACGCCGGTGTGGGTGGTGGTGCCCTGACCGCCGTAATGCTGCAATTGCACACCCACCGGCGTGTTGACCTGCTCGGCCATCGCGAACATCGCCTTGAGCGATTCGCCCTGATGCTCCTCGAACAGGCCGAGCCCGGTGCTCTGTAAACGCGACTGCGGCGAGACCGTGGCGTTGCACAGAAACGCCATGGAGCAACCGCCCTCCATGATGCCCTGATAGAACTCGATCATGGCGGGCGTCACGGACCCGCTGTGATCGGCCAGGTCCACGCCCATCGACGCGAAGAACAGCCGATTGCGCAACTCCAGCCCGCCGGCCAGCCGCAGCGGCTCCAGCACGTGGGGATAGCGCGGCATCATGCTTCCTTCCTTTGTTCGGGCATCGCCGAAGCCTGGTCGAAGGTCATCCACAACGGTTGGCCGAGGACGGGCGCCGGAACCGGGGCGGTTTCTTCGTGGGAGAAGTAAGCGAACTGTTTGAGCACTTCGCGCCACTTGAAGCGCAACGGCGAATCCAGCTCTGCCAGGTGCAGTTTGAGCGTGCCGGCCTTTGTCGCGTCGCTGGCGTGCAGCGATTGCAACGGCAGGCTGATCATCCCTTCGTTTTCCAGGTACAGGTAGACGTGTCCGCGCTCGGAAGCCTCGAGCGGGCTGTCGCATTGCACTTGCAGACCGGCCATCGACAACAGTTCAAGGCGGGCGGAGAGGTGACGACCGGAATCCAGGCGCACCAGCACTTCATGGCGTATGCCCTTGAGCGGACGGAACCAGCAGGCCGGGTCGATGTTGATATTCCGCATGCGCTTGAACACCGGCATCTTGATCACTTCGCCGTGCAGGCGAATGTCGGCCACCAGCTCGCCACGCTGGAAGAAACGCGCACGCTTGTCGACCTTGCGTGCCCGTGGCTGGGCCATGCCTTCGTAGTCGCCAACCAGCACATCCACCTGAAACGAAGACTCGGTGTAACGGGGAAAACTCGACAGCAGATCAACGATGGAAATCGACACCTCGCCGCGGGCATAACCGCTGTGCTCGTAGAACTGCGCGTACATGGCCTGGCGTGCCGCTTCGATCAGCATCAGGCCGGGCACGTGTTCGTGGTGCTTGCGGTAGAAAAAGTAATTGGCGGTGTCGTTGAACAGGGTGAAATAGAGCAGACCCTGCTGCGGGCAGCCGTCCAGGTTTTTCAGGACATCATGTACCTGCCGGCGCTGATCGAGGCTCAGGCCGTTGCCGCAACCGGGCAGTCGAGCCAGTTTGGCTTCGGTGCTTTCCAGCACCCAGATGCCGCTGAGGATCAGGTGGTCGGTGGCCTTTTCGTAATTCGTCAGCAGTTCCGGCAGACAGTCCGACAGGCCTGCCTGTTCGAGCTCTTCCAGGTCAATGATGGTTGGCAGCGAGCGCAGCACCAGACGTTCGCTGTCCAGCCGATAGGCCTGATTGACGATCTCCAGATCCATTGGATCAAGGTTCGCCCGTTGCACGACGGCGGCCGGCAGCCAGGCCGGCAGCAAGTGGTGAGCGTCGTAAATCAGCACGTCGTCATCGTGGCCTTTGTGGACGATGTCTTTGGCAACTTTCCTGTGCATGTCGATCATGATCATCCCTCTGTGTTGAACGTTGGTTGTAAGGCAGTTGCTATCCATGGCGTGAAATCGACCCACACCCAAAGGTGCTGCTCGACGCGTATCAGCAGCTTCAGTTGATGTGTTTTCTTGTTTTCTTGTTATCGAGTGTCGGGCAGGGTTACTGCACCGTGATGTAGCAGGCGCCCAGGGTTCGGTTGTCCAGAACCTGCAGCGGCGCCAGCCATTTGTAGTCGATGCCGCCACGTCTGAGCAGGCGTCCGATGGCAACCGGGGACACTGACACCAGATGTGAAACGCCGCAGGTTCGGGCGTACTCCAGCGTGGCCATGAACAGGCCAACGGTGTTTTCGTCGGACATCACCTGTTCGTTTTTACCGCCCTCGGCATCGAGGTCCAGTGAGGTGAAGCGCGACAGCTCCCAGATGTCATCGCCGCACGGGGCAGGCTTGTCGCCGAGCAACGAGGTGAACACTTCACTCAGCAGATACGGCTGGGTGGTGGGCAGCAGGCGGGCGCATCCCTTGATGTTGCCGTCGTGCTCTTCGGCGACAATGTAGTGGGTGCCGCTGTGATCAAATTGGTCGAACTCGAAATCGTCCGGCGTGGATAATTGCCAGCCGAGGCGTTCGACGAACACCTGATAGCGATATTGAGCCAAGCGTTGACGCTTTAGTGTCGTCAACTCGTCATAACGTCCTGACAAGTAATCCATCACAGATTCCGTTTAGTGATTGGTTGGGTGGCGATTAAAGTGCACACTGCGCTCGCATACTACCTGTCACCCTTGACAGCTAGCGGAAACATTTGGAAATATGCTAGGCATGTTGGCAAGAGGCCGACAGCATTAACTGTGGGAAAGGAATCTCTATGTCATATTGGCAGGCTGAACTGTTGGAAAACGCCATGTCTGCAACGGATGTCGAGTTGTTGTTCGACAGTATCAAGACCGTCGCCAGGCAGTTGGAGTTTGATTATGTGGCTTACGGGTCACGCCGGCTTTTCCCCATCACCAAACCTTGTCTTTTTCTCGCCAATAATTATTCGCCCGCCTGGCAAGCTGCCTATTCCGCCAATCGTTACCTGGACATCGATCCTTACGTCCAGCGCGCAATGCGCAGCGTGAAACCGGTGCTGTGGGACGCTGAACTCAAGGCTCAGATGCCCGAATTCTGGCAGGATGCGCAGGCTCACGGGCTCTCGGAGGGCTGGGGGCAGACGCTGCTCAACAGCGAAACTCAAGGGCTGGTGACCTTTGCCCGGGGCAGCGGGACGATCACCGCGCTGGAACTCGAAACCAAACAGGCGCAGCTGTCCTGGCTGGCTCAGATTACTCACCTGGGCCTGACGCGCCTGCAGATGCGCGGCGCCGATTCGGTGCTCCCGGTGCCGATAGAACTGTCGCAGAGAGAAAAGGAAATCCTGCAATGGACCGCTGACGGAAAGTCATCGGACGATGTTTCGGTGATCCTCGGTATCAGCAAAAGGACAGTAAACTTCCATATTAATCATTGCCTGAAAAAACTCGGTTGCCAAAACAAGATCGCCGCTGCAGTTAAAGCTTCGCTGATGGGCCTGCTGTGGAAATAATTACCCTGATAATTTATTGGATAACTAACTGGTGAATACCCGGAGTGTTTGTGCGCGAGTTCACAGATTTTCCCGATTAATAATATTTCATTTATAAGCTAATGCCTTTTCAAGCGTAACGAATTCATCAAGAAACTTCAGTTATAGCGTCACAAACATTCCTGTCGACGGTGCCTGTTCAACGGTGCGACCAAACGCCACGGCGCAGGTTTCATGCCGGCTCGCCATGATGCGTGGCCTCGTTTCTGCATGGCGCATAGCGCATACGGAAAACCGTCACGTCCAACCGGCATCATCCGCTCGCATCGGGCTAAGGAACATCATCGTGAAAATCAACTGGGCCGAGAAACTGCGGCAAAACGTGCATCAACTGGCCGAGTCCCTGGGCAACCTGTTCGTCGAGACCTTCCACTACCTGGCGCTGTTCGCCATTGGTGCGGTGACCGCATGGGCGGCGGTGATGGAATTTCTCGGCATGCTCGAAGAAGGCCACATCAAGATCGATGACATTCTGTTGCTGTTCATCTATCTGGAACTGGGGGCAATGGTCGGGATTTACTTCAAGACCAACCACATGCCGGTGCGCTTCCTGATCTACGTGGCGATCACTGCGCTGACCCGCCTGCTGATCTCCAACGTCTCGCACCACAACCCGCCGGACATGGGCATCATCTACCTGTGCGGCGGCATTCTGCTGTTGGCGTTCTCGATCCTGGTGGTGCGTTACGCCTCGTCGCAATTTCCGTCGGTGAAGATCGAAAAACCGCAACGCAAGCTCGGCGCCGGCTCCGGTGAACACCCCGAGATCGAGAAGGGCGAGCTTTAAAGCCCCATCGACGGCCGAGGCTGGCCGTTGCTCTGCTGCGGTGGCGGAGGCAGCCCGTCGCCGCTGGTCATCGCTTCAAGGATCGCCATGGCGCTGTGGCCCTGTTCGATGGCGATGCCGAACTGAATGCTTTGCACCAGCCGCTTGAGCCGTACCGGATCGTTGCGCTGTTCGGCGCTGATCATCCGTTTGGCGACGATTCGGCCGCTGTTCGACAGGGTCAGCATGATGCTGCCGTCCAGCCCCTGAATGCTCAGGTTGATCTGATAGTCCGGCGCGAAGGCATCGGTAATGATCTGAAAAGGGTTGTCCATGATGCGTCACCGCCTGATTGAACGTGCAGTTGTTGACCGGCCGTGATCGGGTTGGTTCGCAATACCTGATCATCGGCGATTCCGTGGCCTGTGTTGTTGCTTTATGTGGGAGCTGCCGCAGGCTGCGATCTTTTGATCTGCGCTGTTTTGACTTCGGTCATGAAGATCAAAAGATCGCAGCCTGCGGCAGCTCCTACAGGGGATTTGCAAGGGGCATGCCGGGAAAATTGTTGGACAATGGATACGGCATAAAAAAGGCGAGCCCATGGCTCGCCTTTGTCATTTGTGGCCCGTTTCAGGGCAGAACCGAGTAGATGATCGCCGACAGTGCAATCAGGCCGATCAGCACCACGAACACGTTCGACGCCTGTCCCGAGTACTGGCGCAAGGCTGGCACGCGGCGGATGGCGTACATCGGCATCAGGAACAACAGGCAGGCAATCACCGGCCCGCCGAGGGTTTCGATCATGCCGAGGATGCTCGGGTTAAAGGTGGCCACGGCCCAGCAACTGAGGATCATGAACAGCGCAGTCGCACGGTTCAGCCAGCTCGCCGACATCACCTTGCCACGACCGCGCAGGCTCTTGACGATCATGCCCTGAAAGCCTTCGCTGGCGCCGATGTAGTGGCCGAGGAAGGATTTGGTGATCGCCACCAGCGCAATCAGCGGTGCGGCGTAAGCGATGACCGGGGTCTGGAAGTGGTTGGCCAGGTACGACAGGATCGAAATGTTCTGCGCCTTGGCCGCGGCCAGATCGGCCGGCGACAGCGCCAGCACACAGCTGAAGCAGAAGAACATCACCGTCACCACCATCATCCCGTGGGCCATGGCGAGGATGCCGCTGCTCTTGCGTTCGGCCTCGGCGCCGTAGCGCTGCTTCTGGTCAACCGCGAAGGCGGAGATGATCGGCGAGTGGTTGAACGAGAACACCATCACCGGGATCGCCAGCCACAGGGTCTTGAGGAACGTCGACAGCGGCATCGCTTCCTTGGCGCTGGCGAAGAACGCGCCGTTCCAGTTGGGGATAAGGCTCAGGCCGAGCAACAGCAGCGCGGCGACGAACGGATAGACCAGCACGCTCATGGCTTTGACGATCACGTTCTGCCCGCAGCGCACGATCGCCATCAGGCCGAGGATCAGCACCAGCGACAGGATTGCCCGAGGTGGCGGCGCGATGTGCAATTGATGTTCGAGAAAACTGCTCAGGGTGTTGGTCAGTGCAACGCTGTACACCAGCAGGATCGGGAAGATCGCGAAGAAGTACAGCAGGGTGATCAGCTTGCCGGCACCGATGCCGAAGTGTTCTTCAACGACTTCGGTGATGTCGCCCGAACGCCCGGACAAGACGAAGCGGGTCAGGCCCCGGTGGGCGAAGAAGGTCATCGGGAACGCCAGCAACGCCAGAATCAGCAATGGCCAGAAACCGCCGACACCGGCGTTGATCGGCAGAAACAAAGTGCCGGCACCGATGGCGGTGCCATACAGACCGAGCATCCAGGTGGTGTCGGATTTGCTCCAGCCCTTGTGGGCTATTTCGGTGTTGCGTGTGCGATCTACAGCGGGATTTTCGGCAGCAGGTGTACGTACATCGGTCATCGTTTTTGCCTCGTTATTATTTTTGCTCGGGCTCACGGTTGGCGGGCCGCAAGTTGCGGCCCGCCGGGACGGTCAGGCAATGCGCGTCAGCATTCCACCCAGTTCACAGCCAGGCCGCCCCGTGAAGTCTCTTTGTATTTGTCGTGCATGTCGGCGCCGGTATCGCGCATGGTGCGGATCACCCGGTCGAGGGAAATGAAGTGTTTGCCATCGCCGCGCAGGGCCATTTGCGTGGCGTTGATCGCCTTCACGGCGGCGATGGCATTGCGTTCGATACACGGCACCTGCACCAGGCCGCCGACCGGGTCGCAGGTCAGGCCGAGGTTGTGTTCCAGGCCGATTTCAGCGGCGTTTTCCAGTTGCTCCGGGGTCGCGCCGAGCACTTCAGCGAGGCCCGCCGCGGCCATGGCGCAGGCTGAACCGACTTCGCCCTGACAGCCGACTTCGGCGCCGGAGATCGAGGCATTTTTCTTACACAGAATGCCGACGGCGGCGGCGCCCATGAAGAATGCGACGACGTCATCGTCAGACGCGTCCGGATTGAATTTCATGTAGTAGTGCAGCACGGCAGGAATGATCCCGGCCGCGCCGTTGGTCGGCGCGGTGACCATGCGCCCGCCGGCAGCGTTCTCTTCGTTGACGGCGAGGGCGAACAGGTTGACCCACTCCATCGCCGACAGCGTCGAACTGATCACGTTCGGCTTGCCGATTTCCAGCAGGCTGCGGTGCAATTTCGCCGCGCGGCGCGGCACGTTCAGCCCACCGGGCAGGATGCCTTCGTGGCGCAAGCCCTGTTCGACACACTCGCGCATCACCGACCAGATGTGCAGCAAGCCGTTACGGATTTCAGCGTCGCTGCGCCAGGCCCGTTCGTTGGCCATCATCAACTCTGAGACTCGCAGGTTGTGGGTTTTACACAGGCTCAGCAGTTCGGCAGCGCTGGAAAAATCGAACGGCAGCACCACGTCGCCGGCCGGTGCCACACCGGACTCGGCTTCCGCCGCTTCGATGATGAAACCGCCGCCAATCGAGTAGTACGTTTGCGTGAACAGCTCGGCGCTTTCGCCAAAGGCTGTCAGCGACATGGCGTTGGGGTGGTAAGGCAGGCTTTCGTCCAGCAGCAGGAGATCGTACTGCCAGTTGAAGGAAATTTCTCTGTGCCCGGCCAGCAGCAACAGGCCGCTTTCGCGCAGTTGCTGGATGCGTGGGTCGATGGTCGCCGGATCGATGCTGTCCGGCCATTCACCCATCAGGCCCATGACCGTCGCGCGGTCGGTGGCGTGGCCGACACCGGTGGCTGACAGCGAACCGTACAAACGGATTTCCACGCGGCGCACATCGTTGAGCAACCGTTGATCGATCAGCGCCTGGGCGAAGGTCGCGGCGGCTCGCATCGGGCCAACGGTGTGGGAGCTGGACGGGCCTATGCCGACTTTGAATAGATCGAAAACACTGATAG
Source organism: Pseudomonas sp. lyk4-TYG-107 (assembly GCF_030209055.1). Lineage (NCBI taxonomy): Bacteria > Pseudomonadati > Pseudomonadota > Gammaproteobacteria > Pseudomonadales > Pseudomonadaceae > Pseudomonas > Pseudomonas sp. lyk4-TYG-107. The sequence continues at coordinate 152,578 of NZ_JARVST010000027.1, read as the reverse complement.
CCATGCTAAACCCTTACAAGCAATGGAGTAGGAATCGCTGCCATTTTTTGTAGGACAAGCGCAATGTCGGCGATACTGCCTACGTCAGATCTACGTGACCAACGAAACTTCCTAAGAAAGCCTTTAGCAGGACTAAACGATGAGTCGTCAATTGCATGCCCAGACCTACGTCTGGCTGCAGGTGTTTTCCTGTGCCGCGCGGCACCTGTCGTTCACCCGTTGCGCTGAAGAGCTGCACATCACTCCGGGGGCGGTCAGCCAGCAGATTCGCCAGCTGGAAGAGCGCCTCGGTTTTCGCCTGTTCCACCGACGAGCGCGGGGCGTGGAGTTGAGTGCGGAAGGCCAGCGGTTAGCGATTACCGTCAACGAGGCCTACGGCAGCATTGATGCGGAATTGCGTCGACTGGATGCGGGGATGATCAGCGGGATTCTGCGGGTGCGTTCGATTCCGTCGTTCCTCAGCAAATGGCTGACCCCGCGTTTGCCGCGTCTGCAGCAGCGCTATCCGGACATCCAGTTGCGCCTGGTGGCCGAGGACAGCAGCGTGCCGTTGCACGAGGGCGATTTCGATCTGGCGATTGACCTGAACGACGGCAGCTATCCGGGACTGTTATCCACAGCCTTGCTCGATGAGCAGATTTTCCCGGTGTGTGCGCCGAATTTGTTGCGCGGACGCCCTCCGCTGCACGGGCCGGCGGATCTGGTGCATTTCCCGTTGTTGCACGACATCACCGCCTGGCGTGGCAGTTATGAATATGCGGAATGGGAGTTTTATCTGAACGCGATCGGTTTTGAGGGTGCCGACGTTCGGCGTGGGCACACGTTCAATCGCAATCACCTGACCATCGAAGCGGCAATTGCCGGCATGGGCGTGGCGATTGCCCGACGCACGTTGCTCAACGATGAACTGGAGCGCGGGACGTTGATTGTGCCGTTCGGCCTGTCGGTGCCCAACCACAAACGCTACGTGCTGCTGTATGCGCCGGGGGCCTTGAGCCATCCGGGCGTGCGCGCGGTGCATGACTGGCTGGTGGAGGAGGCGGGAATTTTCCGTAGCTTGCACCCGTTGAACGACGGGCAATTGTGAGCAGATTTTGCAGGGTTGCGAAGCGACCCAACTCCCGACCTTACCAGTGACTTGCCCGGTTGTCCGGCTTTTTTTGCGAATGAATATTTATCTTTTTTCAGGGGTTGAAATGTTCGCCGGTCGGGCCGATTGTTGTAACCAGGAGGTCAGGAAATCCAATTCAAGGCCTCTGGCGAGCTAGCTGAAATAAGGGATGAACTATGCAAATCCAAGTCAACAGCGATAACCATATTCAAAGCAGTAAGCGACTGGAGGAGTGGGTACGTACAACTATTGAGAGCACGCTCGAACGTTATGAAGAAGACCTGACCCGTGTCGAAGTCCACCTGAGCGACGAGAACGGCGACAAACCAGGTCCCCATGACTTGCGCTGCCAACTGGAAGCGCGGCCAAAAGGCCATCAACCGATTTCCGTCACCCACAAAGCCGATTCGCTGGAACAGGCGATCGACGGTGCAGCCGAAAAACTGGAACACGCGCTGGAGCACCTGTTTGGCAAACTGCGCGGCAAACCTCGCGCCGCCATCGTGCCATTCAGCAAGGCGAATGATGCACTGCTGGAGGAAGAATTTCTCGAGAACGAACAGGCAGCGATCAACAGTTGATACGCTGATTTTTCAAGCCACCCCATGAGAACGGGCCTGCGCAAGCAGGCCCGTTTTTGTTTGTGTTGCTGAACACTGTGGCGAGGGAGCTTGCTCCCGCTGGGCTGCGAAGCGGCCCCAAAACCTGCAAAGGCGTTCAACAGCCAGACCGCATTAGCAGGATTTACGTCTGCTTCGCAGCCGAGCGGGAGCAAGCTCCCTCGCCACTTTTTTTTAGAAAGCCACAGACGTTTGTACATACACCGTACGCGGTTCACCCACGTACTTGCCCTTGTTGTTGTCATCAAACGAGCGGGTGAAATACTGGGTGTTGAAAATGTTCTTCACCCCCACCGCCACGTTCAGATCCGACAGTTGCGGGCCGAAGTCGTAACCGGCGCGGCTGCTGAACAGCATGTAACCGGGGATCTTGCCGGTGCTGCCGTCGGCGCTTTCCCTGGAGGTGTTGGCATTGTCGGCGAACTGGTCGCTCTGGAAGCTGCTGTCGACGTTGAGTTTCCACGGGCCTTCGGTGTAACCGACGCCAATCGTGCCTTTGTGTTTCGACGAGAACGGCACGCGATTGCCTTTGTTCGGCCCGTCTTCACGGATGGTCGCGTCAACATAGGCATAAGTGGCGTACACATCGAAACCGGCGAGTGCCGGGCTCAAGTCATCCAGCGCATAGTTGACGCTGGTCTCGATGCCTTGATGACGGGTCTCGCCCCGGGCAATCACCGAATCGTTGGTCTGGTTGCTTTCGTACTGGTTGTCGAAGTTGATCAGGAATGCGCCAATCTCGGCGCGCAGGGCGCCGTTGTCATAACGGGTACCGAGTTCCCAGGTGCGGGCTTTCTCCGGTTTCACTTCGCCGCTGCTGACGCGGTTGGGCATCTGGCTGTACTGCACGCTGCCAAACGAACCTTCGGTGTTGGCGTACAGATTCCAGCTGTCGCTCAGGTGATACAGCACGTTCAGCGCCGGCAGCGCGGTGTTGTAGTCGCCCTTGTATTTGACGTCGGTCAGGTTGTTGGTCTGCTGCGACTCGATCATCTCGTAGCGCACACCCGGGGTGATGGTCCATTTGCCGATGTCGATGCGGTCGTCAACGAACAACGCATTGGCTTCGGTGCCACCGCGGGTGTCACGGTCGTTGCGGCTGTCGGTGGTCGGGTATTGGTTGCTGCTGATCGGCGTGCGATAGCGCAATTCGTGGCCAGCCTCGTTGATGTAGCGGTAACCGACGCCGACTTCATGGCTGGTCGGGCCGAGGTCGAAGCCTTGGGCGAAACGTGTTTCGAAACCGCGTACCCAATATTCGCGCGGTGACAGCGAGAGGAAACTGCCCTGATCCAGATAACCGCTGCGCAGGGTCTTGGTGAAGAAGGTGTTGGCGGTGAATTCGCGGCGATCTTCCTGATAGCGATAGCCGAAGTTTAAAATTGTGCGGCGACCCCAGAACTGGTCTTTCAGGCGCGTCGACTGATACGGATCGGCGTCGTAATCGGCGACGCTGAGGCCGCCGGGCATGTCGGCCTTGCCTTCGTAATACTGGGCCATGGCGTTGAAGCTGTTGGCCTCGTCGAGCTGGTATTTGCCCTTGAGGATCAGGTCGTCGATTTCGCTGTCGCTGTGTTCACGCCAGTCACCGCCACGGGTGCCGGAGTAAAGCAGCGCGCCGCCCAGACCATTTTCGTTGGTGCCACCGGCCAGCAGGTTGGCGCTGGTCTTGAAGCCGTCATGGCTCGACGACGGACTGGTCTCCGTCTGGAAGCCACCCTTGACCGTCGGCGCGTCGGGAATGGCACGGGTCACGAAGTTGACCACCCCGCCGACGTTCTGCGGGCCGTAACGCACGGCGCCGCCGCCACGCACCACGTCCACGGCATCCATGTTGCCCATGCTGATCGGCGCAAACGACAACTGCGGTTGGCCGTACGGTGCGAACGGCACGGGAATGCCGTCCATCAGTACGGTCGAGCGCGCGGCCAGGCGCGGATTGAGACCGCGAATGCCGAAGTTCAGCGCCATGTCGTGGCTGCCGGTGCCGTTGTTTTCCGGGGCATTGACCCCGGGGATGCGGTTGAGCACATCGCGCGCCTGAGTCGCGCCCTGCCGTTCAAAATCTTCGCGGCGGATCACATCGCGGGCGCCGGGGTGTTCGAACACGTTGACCTGCGCCGCTTCACCGAGCCAGTCACCGACGACTTTCGAGGTGTCCAGCTCCAGCGCCGTGTCGCCGACCGGTTGCAGGCTGAAGGCATTGTCGCCCTCGGCGCGAGCTTGCAGGCCGGTGCCTTCGAGCAGCGCATCGAGACCTTGTGCAGCGCTGTAGCTGCCTTCGAGGCCACGGCTTTGCACACCGCTGGTGACTTGCGAGCCAAAGGAAATCAGCACGCCGGCTTCACGACCAAACTGGTTGAGGGCGTTTTCCAGCGACGCCGGAGCGATGTGGTAAACCTTGGTTTCGGCAGCCATGACCGGCAGAGCGCTGAAGCTCAGGCTGGCGCCCAGTAAGAGGTTGCGCAGGCGGCGGGCCAGTGGCGTGAGACGGGTGGGGTGCATGAAGGTTGATCCTGAGAAGGTTGAATCAAGGGGGCTTTCCTTCTCTGTCACGCCAGATCTGAAAAACGGCTCATTTTTTTTGAAAGCAAAAGATCGCAGCCTTCGGCAGCTCCTACACTTGTTCAGCCTGTAGGAGCTGCCGAAGGCTGCGATCTTTTGATTTTGCTTCTACGCCCGCGCCTCAACGCTGACCCAATAGCGGGTAAACCGCCGCACTTTCACCGGCAGACTGATTTGCAGCAGATCAAGAATCCGCTCGCTGTCGTCCAGTGGATAGGTCCCGGAGATCAGCAGGTCGGCCACTTTCGCATCGCAATGCAACTGGCCACGACGGTAGCGGCCGAGCTCTTCAAGAAAATCGCCCAGGCGCATGTGTGCGGCGATCAGCATGCCGTCGGTCCAGGCGCCGCTGTTGGCGTCCAGTGGCTTGGCTTCGCTGACGGAAGTGGCGCTGAAACTCAGCTGACGAGCGACGGGCAGCCCCATCGGCGCGTGCCCGTGGCGGATCAATTCGACCTGGCCTTCGAACAGCGCAACTTGTGTGCGATCGGCAAATTGACGGACGTTGATCCGGGCAGCACTGGTTTTCAACAGCCCTTGTGCCGTGTGCACTTCGAACGCTTGTGCGGTGCTCAGAAGGATCTCGCCCTCCAGCAAACGGATCAGCCGCTGCGCGCCATCCACGTCCGCGGCGCTCGCGGTATTGAGCTGCAGCTGACTGCCCGCACCCAGCGTCACCTTGCGTCGCTCGCCCAGCGGGCTGCGGTAGTCGGCGAGCAGGGTCGGCAGCGGATTGTGCTCGCGCATGCCCCAGGTGACGGCAGAACCGGCACCGAGAAGCAGCAGCAATTTGAGCGCCTGACGGCGACTGGAAGACTTCTGCCCGTTCAACGCGGCGTGGACCAATGGCGACGCCACGCCGCGCAAGCGTTGGTTGACCCGCTGCATGTGCTCCCACGCGCGACGATGTTCGCTGTGGGCGTCCAGCCATTGTTGCCAGGCTTGTTGCTGACGCGGGGAGAGCGTGCCTTGCTGCATTTCCATCAGCCAGTGCACGGCCTGTTCGGCCACTTGCGCAGAGAAATCCGGAGCGCGGTTCATAGGGCGAAATAGCAGCGCAGGGCGGCTTTGTGCAGATGACGTTTGACCGTGGCCACCGAGATGCTCAGCTCGGCGGCGATTTGCGGATAAGTCAGGCCATCGACCTGCGCCAGCAAAAAGGCGCGCTTGACCAGACGCGGCAAGCCATCGAGCAGCTGGTCCAGCTCGATCAGGGTTTGCAGGATGATCGCTTTGTCTTCTTCCGATGGCGCAACCATTTCCGGCATCTGCGCCAGCGTGTCGAGGTAGGCGCGTTCCAGATCCTGACGACGGTAATGATTGAACAGCACGCGTTTGGCGAGGGTGGTGAGGAAGGCGCGCGGCTCGATGATCACTGCGGGTTCGCGAGAGCTGAGCACGCGGATGAACGTGTCTTGCGCCAGATCCGCCGCGCTGTCCGGGCAGCCGAGTCTGCGCCGCAACCAGCCGGTGAGCCAGCTGTGGTGGTCGTGGTAGAGCGATTCGACGGGATGGGCGGACGACAAGGGTATTACTCCGGGCGCACGTTGGATGCGTTAGAGAACAAGAACTGTTCGCATTGTAGGGGCGGGCGAGGGTGTCCGGCAATCAGATGCTTTTGCGTATGAGAATATTTATCATTAATATTGCTCGCCTGTTGGTTCGGCTCGTTGGCCGGACGTTTTTTCGTTTCAGGGTCGAAACATGAAAGGCAAACTCGCCTCACTTCCCATGTCCTATCGTCTGGCCGTCACCTCGCGGGTGCTGGCGGCGGTGTTCGGCGGCTATCTGGTCGCGGCGCTGGCCAGTGTCGCGCTGACGATGTGGCTGCCGTTGAGCCGCGCCGAAGCGGTGGTGACCGGTATGACCATTTCCTTTCTGGTCTATCTGGTCGCGGTGCTGTGGTGCTTCGCTTGCCGCACGGCGTGGTCGGCGTGGGTCGGTTTGCTGGTGCCCAGCGTGATTCTGGCGACGGTGTCGGGTGCCGCGCGGGGCTTGGGTTACGCATGAAAGAGGGCTTTCGTCAGTCGATGGCCTGGCTGCACACGTGGACGGGGCTGGTGCTCGGCTGGCTGCTGTTTGCGATTTTCCTCACCGGAACGCTGGCCTATTTCAAGGATGAGATCAGCCACTGGATGCAGCCGGAAATTCCCTCGCGGCCCATCAATGCCGAAGCGAGCCTGACCCTGGCGCAAAGTTACCTGCAGCAACACGCCGCCGGCGCCTCGCGCTGGCTGATCGACTTGCCCGACGCCCGCGATCCCGGCCTGACGGTGCGCTGGCAACAGGCTTCGAACACACCGGGCGAGCGCGGCAAGTTCGAATCCAGAACACTCGACGCGCAGACCGGCAGTGAAGTCCAGGCCCGCGAAAGCCTGGGCGGCGAGTTCTTCTATCGCTTCCATTTCCAGCTGCAAATGCCTTATCCATGGGGCCGCTGGCTGGCGACGATGGCGGCGATGGTGATGTTCGTCGGGCTGATCACCGGCATCATCACCCACAAGAAAATCTTCAAGGACTTCTTCACCTTTCGCCCGCGCAAAGGCCAGCGTTCATGGCTCGACGGGCATAACGCGGTCGGCGTGCTGGTGTTGCCGTTTCACTTGATGATCACCTACAGCAGCCTGGTGATTTTCATGGCGATGGTCATGCCGGCGAGCATTCTGGCGTCCTATAACGGCGACGTGCGCACCTTTTACGACGAAGTTTTTCCGGCATCGAAGACCCCTGAGCGGGCCAACCGGGCGGCGCCGCTGAGCCCGTTGGCACCACTGCTGGCCAAGGCTAGCGGGCAGTGGGCGGGAGGCAGCACCGCGCGGCTGACAGTGAACAACCCGGGGGACGCGAATGCCTCGGTGGTGCTGTCGCGCCGTGGCGACCGCGTCGTCCACGATTTCGGTCGCGCGGTGACGTTCAATGGCGTCACCGGCGAGCGCCTCGGCGGCGCTCCGGAGCAGCCCGTGGCGATGGCCGTCGGCGGCACGTTCTACGGTTTGCACATGGGACACTTCGCCGGGGCGACGTTGCGCTGGCTGTATTTCATCTGCGGTCTGGCGAGTACCGCGATGATCGGCACCGGGCTGGTGATCTGGCTTGGCAAGCGCCAGCTCAAACACGCCAAGAGCGGCGTGATGCCGTTCGAATTGCGTCTGGTGGAAGTGCTGAACATCGCCAGCATGGCCGGGCTGGTGTTGGCGGTGGCGGTGTTCTTTTTGGCCAATCGCCTGTTGCCTGCAGATCTGCTCGGGCGCGCCGATCAGGAAGTGAATGCGTTTTTTATCGCCTGGGCTTTGAGTGTGGTGCATGCGTTGCTGCGCAAAGGGGGCAAGGCCTGGGTCGAACAGCTCGCGCTGGCTGCCGTGCTGTTTATCGCGGTGCCGCTGATCAATTTGACCACACCGTGGAATCTCGGGGTAACGCTGGCGCAAGGTGACTGGACGCTGGCGGGTTTCGATCTGACTTGCCTGGGCGCAGGTCTGTTCCTCGGCTGGGCCGCATGGAAAATGCAGCGTGCCGGCGGCGCCGCCAGCGTGAAAAAAACTCCCCGGGAAAAGCCGCGACCGATCGCGCTTGAGCAGGAGGTCAGCTGATGTTGCTGGCGTTGTTGCTGTGCTATGCCGCCTTCAGCGCGTTGTGTCTGTCGATGCCTCGGCACCATGATGAACTGCTCGGCAACAAACCCTCGGCGCGACGCGCACGGGGTCTGAAACTCGCCGGTTGGCTGTTGCTCGGGCTGTCGCTATGGGCGGCAGTCGCTGCACACGGCTGGAGTTTCGGTCTGGTCGACTGGTTCGCGGTGCTCATGCTCAGCGCCTTGGCGTTGGTGCTGTTGCTGCCGTATCGCCCACGTCTGGCCCTCGCACTGGCCGGGTTGAGCCTGCTGGCCAGTCCGGTCGCTGCCTGGGCGCAGGTCTGACATGCTGATCGGTCATCCCCCGGAATCCCGCGACGACGAGCCGCACGGCGCGCGTGCGCATTTTCTTCAGGTGTTCCTGTCGCAGCGCTCGCAGATGGAGGCGCTGGTCAACCGGCGCGTCGGTTGCCGGGCCACGGCAGCGGATCTGGTGCAGGACCTGTTTCTGCGTTTCTGGCGACGGCCGCTGGTGCAGGTCGAAGAACTCAGCACCTACCTGTTGCGCTGCGCCGGCAACATCGCCATCGATCACTTGCGCAGCGAAGGCACGCGGGTGCGGGTCAACGAGGGTTGGCAACCGGATGCGCCGGACAGTCACGGCAGCGAACCGCAAGCCGCGCTCGAAGCGGGCAATGATCTGCGCCATGTCGAAGCGGCGTTGCGCGCCTTGCCCGAACGCACCCGGCAGATCTTCCTGCTCAATCGCATCCACGGCCGCAAATACGCAGATATCGCCAAAGCTATGGGCCTGTCCCAAAGTGCCGTGGAAAAACATATGATGCGCGCCCTCGAGGCCTGCAAGGCCTGCCTGCGCGAACCCGCGCCACGCCTGCCAGGGAAAGCACCGTGAAAGTCACCGACCGCGTCACCCCGACGCCTGCTCAGGAGCAGGCCGCGCTCGCCTGGCTGAGCCTGCTGCACGACCGCCCGAGCACCGGCGATCAACTGACCTTCAGCCAATGGCTGCGCGCCGACCCGGCCCACGCCGAGGCCTACGCCCAGGCGCAAGTGCTCTGGGAGTTGAGCGAAAGTCCGGCGCGTACCTTGGCCGATGAAGAGGCGTTGGCGTTGCAGGGCTACCTCAATGCGATGGATCGTCCGCGTCGTTTACTGCTGCTGCGCTGGTCGGGCGCGCTGGCGATGGCCGCGTGTCTGATGCTGATGATCAGCCTTGGCACGGGTTGGCAGCCGCAGCGCTGGATCGATGATCTCGGTGCCGATTACGTCTCGGCGCCGGGTGAAGTCCGCACCGTGACACTGGCCGATCAATCGCAAGTCACGCTGGATGCCGACAGTGCCATCGCGGTGGATTTCAGTCAGGGCGAGCGGCATGTGCAATTGCGTCGCGGTGCCGGATTTTTCAGTGTCACGCATACGGGGGATCCGTTTGTGGTCGCGGCGGAGAAGGGCGAGGCGCGGGTGCTCGGCACGCAGTTCGAAGTGCGTCTGCAGCCCGGTGGTGCGCAAGTCACGGTGCTGTCCGGGCGTGTTGGCGTGACGGCGGATCGCAACGCGCAACAGCAGATTCTGACCGCCGGCCAGCAAGTGGCTTACGGGCAGGGCAGTGCGGAAAAACTGCACGCGGTGGACAGCGAGGCGCAACTGGCTTGGCGTCAGGGCTGGCTGAATTACTACAAGGCGTCGCTGGCCGATGTGGTGGAGGATCTGCGGCGCTATTACCCGGGACGGATTGTTGTGCTCAATGATGAGTTGGCTGCGCGCAAGGTCAGCGGCAGTTTTCCGAGCAAGGATCCGCAGGCGGTGCTCAGTTCCCTGCAAGGTGTGATGGGGTTTGAGCAGCATCAGGTGTTGGGGCATCTGATTATTTTGCGCTGAGCCTGCCGGCGCCATCGCGAGCAGGCTCACTCCTACATTTGGAATGTGTTCCCCCTGTAGGAGTGAGCCTGCTCGCGATAGCGTTCTTTCAGACAGCAAAAAATATTTTCAAATTTGTGGTGAGGTAAACCGCAGCCCCATCCGTGTAGTGACTGAAACTGCGAGTCATTCGCATCCGTTGCGGTTCTACACAGGTCATTGAGCAATGAAGTCCAGGGCAAAATCGGGTTCGGTCAAACAGTGGTTGGGTGTTTCGGCATTGAGTTTTTCGGCATTGGCGCTGTTGCCGCTGAGTGTGGCGCTGGCCGCTGAAACCGTCAGCAGCCCGACACAGAAACAGTTCAGTTTCTCCCTGAGCGCCAAACCACTGCCCCAGGCTCTGAGCGACTTCAGCCGCGTCACCGGGCAAAGCGTGGTCTACACCGATGAAGCGCCGTACGGCCTCAACGCCCCGGCCGTCAGCGGCCAGATGAGCGCCGAACAGGCGCTGCAACGCCTGCTCAGTGGTTCCGGCATGACCTTTCGCCGTACCGACAGCCACACCCTGGCGCTGGAACCGCAACCCACCGCAGGCGCACTCAATCTTGGCGCGACCACCATCACGTCGATGCGTGACGAGTCGATGAGCTATCAGCCGCCGCAGACCAGTTCGGTGATGCGCTCCTCGGCTTCGCTGCAGGAAATCCCGCAGACCGTCAACGTGATCCCGGCCCAGGTCATTCGTGATCAGGCCCCGCGCAATCTCGACGATGCGTTGGCCAACGTCAGCGGCATCACCCAGGGCAACACCTTGGGCAGCACGCAAGACTCGGTGATGACCCGCGGTTTCGGCGACAACCGCAATGGCTCGATCATGCGCGACGGCATGCCGATCGTGCAGGGCCGTGGCATGAACGCGACGGTCGATCGGGTCGAAGTGCTCAAGGGCCCGGCCTCGTTGCTCTACGGCATTCAGGATCCGGGCGGCGTGGTCAACCTGGTCAGCAAGAAGCCGGAACTGACTCAATACAACGCCCTGACCCTGCGCGGTTCCACCTACGGCGACGGCAAAAATGGCAGCGGCGGCACCTTCGACAGCACTGGTGCGCTGGGTGAATCCGGGCTGGCCTACCGGCTGGTACTGGATCACGAAGACGAAGATTACTGGCGCAACTACGGCACTCACCGCGAGACGCTGATCGCACCGTCGCTGGCCTGGTTCGGCGAGCGCACCAAGCTGTCGTTCGGCTATGAACACCGCGAGTTTCTCACCCCGTTCGACCGTGGCACGGTGATCGATCCACGCACCAACCATCCGCTGGACATCTCGCGCAACGAGCGTCTGGACGAGCCGTTCAACGACATGGAAGGCCGTTCCGACCTGTACCACTTCGAAGCCGACCACGAACTCAACGACGACTGGAAAGCCCATTTTGGCTACAGCTGGAACCGCGAAACCTACGACGCCAGCCAGGTACGCGTGACCGCCATCGACACCAAAAAAGGCACGCTGACCCGCAGCATGGACGGCACGCAAGGCGCGATCAGCACTGACCGTTTCAACACTGCCAGCCTCGAAGGCAAAGTCAACCTGCTGGGCATGCAACATGATCTGGTGTTCGGCGTTGACGATGAGTACCGCAAGATCTACCGCGCTGACCTGATCCGCCAGAAAAGCCTGAGCACCTTCAGCTATGTCAATCCGGTGTATGGCCGTGAAGTCGAAGGCACCACGGTCAGCCCGGCTGACAGCGCGCAGACCGATCTGCTGCGCAGCGATTCGGTGTTTCTGCAGGACTCGATACACCTCAACGACCAGTGGATTCTGGTCGCCGGCGGACGCTTCCAGGAGTACGACCAGTACGCCGGCAAAGGCGTGCCGTTCAAGGCCAACACCGACAGCAACGGGCAGAAATTCGTACCGCGCGCCGGTCTGGTGTATCGCTACACCGACGAATTATCGTTCTACGGCAGCTACACCGAATCGTTCAAACCCAACTCGACCATCGCCCCGCTCAGCGGCAGCAGCACCGTGCTCGACGGCAGCATTGCGCCGGAAGAGGCCAAGTCGTGGGAACTGGGTGCGCGTCTGGATATGCCGGGGCGCATCACAGGCAATATCGCACTGTTCGACATCAAGAAGCGCAACGTGCTGGTCTCCAATTCTGAAGGCCCGACCACCATTTACAGCGCCGCAGGCGAAGTGCGTTCCCGTGGTCTGGAACTGGATCTGACTGGGCAGTTGACCGATCGCTGGAGCCTGATCGGCGCCTATGCCTACACCGATGCCGAGGTCACCGAAGACCCGGACTACAAAGGCAATCGCTTGCAAAACGTGGCGAAGAACAGCGGTTCATTGTCGGCGGTGTATGACTTCGGCAGCGTGATTGGTGGCGACCAACTGCGGGTCGGTGCCGGGGCGCGGTATGTCGGCGAACGCGCGGGCAATGCGGTGAATGATTTCGACCTGCCGAGCTACACCGTGGCCGATGCGTTTGCCACTTACGACACCAGACTCGAAGGGCAGAAGGTCAAGTTCCAGCTCAACGTGAAGAACCTGTTCGACCGCACCTACTACACCTCGGCGGCGAGCCGGTTCTTTGTGTCGATGGGCGATTCGCGGCAGATTTCGCTCTCCAGTACGCTGGAGTTCTGATTCAGGACCGCGTCATCGTTCATCGCTGGCAAGCCAGCTCCCACAGGTTCTCGGTCGGGCACAAATATCTTGAACGGCCGGAGACATTGTGGGAGCTGGCTTGCCAGCGATAAGGCCCTGATAGACACCTGAAAAGTTCGGATCTAACGCAAAAACGCCTGTCGATAATCCCCCGGCGTCCCACCCAATACTTGCCGAAACCGGTTGGTGAAATGACTGGCACTGGCAAACCCGCACGCCAATGCAATCTCCCCCAGCGGCAACGCCGTGCCACGCAACAATTCCCGCGCCCGGTTCAAGCGCCGCGCCAGCACGTACTGATGCGGCGGCAGGCCGAAGCTCACGCGAAACATCCGCGCAAAGTGGTATTCCGACAGCGCACACAATCCGGCCAGTTGCCCGAGGCTGATCGGCTCGGCCAACTGATTGTCGATGAACTCGACCAGTTGCCGCCGCTGATGCGGCGCCAGTCCGCCCTTGAGGCGCACACCCTGCCGGGCGCCGACCTGGCTGAGCAGGGTATGGCTGATCAATTCATGCGCAATGCTGCTGGTCAGCAGGCGTTCGGCCGGTTCGTCCCAATTCAGTGTCAGTAACTGACGAAAGCGTCGGGCCTGCTGCGGATCTTCCAGAAAGGTCTGCTCGCGCAACTGCATCTCTCGCGGCTCGCGATCCAGCAGCGTGACGCAACCCAAGGCAAATTGTTCGGCGCTGAAATACAGATGAGCGAGACGCAGATCGCCGTTGATCACCCAGCCCGATTGGTGATCGGCGGGCAGGATGCACAACTTGTCCGGTCCGCCCTTGCGCCCCGGTTGGCCACGGCGAAAGGTGCCCGTGCCCCCGGCGATGTAGCAGGAAAGCGTGTGGTGGCTCGGCGTTTCGTATTCCTGGGCATCGTGGTGGTTGGTCCACAGGGCCGCAGACAAGCCGTCACCGAGATCGGCGCTGTGCAACAGGCGTGCATTCGGCGAGCGGTTGAGGGCTTGGAAGACTTGCAAGGTATCGATAGCGGCCATATTCGGTTCTCTCCAACGCCTTGCATCCTACTCCGTAGCTTTCGCGCTGCCAGCCTGTCGAGCGACAAAAGCGCAAGAATCTGCAAGCGCCCCGATCGTTGCTGTCGCACCCTGAACCTCCATACAACACAACCCTGTGGCGAGGGCGCTTGCTCCCGCCGGGCTGCGCAGCGGACCCATCAGTGAGTGCTGCGCACTCAAGCGCGAGCAAGCTCGCTTGCCACAGAGTGCCCGGTGTTCTCAGGAGTTTCGTCATGAACCTTTCGCTGTATCTGCTGACCGTGCTGATCTGGGGCACCACCTGGATTGCCCTGAAATGGCAACTGGGCGTGGTGGCGATTCCGGTGTCGATCGTTTATCGCTTCGGTCTCGCCGCGCTGGTGCTGTTCGTGCTGTTGCTGCTCAGTCGGCGGCTGCAACCGATGAATCGGCGCGGACATCTGATCTGTGTGGCGCAGGGGCTGTGCCTGTTCTGCGTCAACTTCATGTGCTTTCTGACCGCCAGCCAGTGGATTCCCAGCGGGCTGGTGGCGGTGGTGTTTTCCACGGCCACTTTGTGGAATGCGCTCAATGCACGCGTATTCTTCGGTCAGCGCATCGCGCGCAATGTTTTGATGGGCGGGGCGCTCGGCCTGTTCGGTCTGGGAATGCTGTTCTGGCCGGAACTGGCCGGCCATCACGCCAGCCCCGAAACGTTGCTTGGTCTTGGCCTGGCGCTGTGTGGCACCTTGTGTTTTTCGGCGGGCAATATGTTGTCGAGTCTGCAGCAGAAGGCAGGCTTGAAACCCTTGACCACCAATGCCTGGGGCATGGCCTACGGGGCGGCGATGTTGTCGGTGTGGTGTCTGGTCAATGGCAATGCGTTCGACATGGAGTGGTCGCCACGTTACGTCGGGGCGTTACTGTATCTGGTGATCCCCGGTTCGGTGATCGGCTTCACCGCGTACCTGACGCTGGTCGGGCGTATGGGGCCGGAACGTGCGGCGTATTGCACCGTGCTGTTCCCGGTGGTGGCACTGAACGTGTCAGCGTTTGCTGAAGGTTATCAGTGGACGGCACCGGCGTTGCTCGGGCTGGTGTTGGTGATGCTGGGTAATGTCTTGGTGTTTCGTAAGCCGAAAACGCTGGTGGCGCCGGTGCAGGGGAAGTTGGTATGAAACAAACGATCACTGAACATCAGCGCTCGACTTTCAAGGTGATGTAAATCATCACCGGGAATATGAAGTCAATGATATGCCGGGCCCAGTCCTTGGCATTCCATGATTGTGAGGTGTCCATGTCAAACCATTCCACACCCACGGTTTGCAGGCACACGTAATAAATGAAAATTGCCGTCAGTATGCCCATGATCGAGAACTTTTTTGCCTCGTGGAATACCTCTGCAGGCGCATTGATGTGCCGATAGAGTTGATAGGTGCCTATCAGGCATAACGTCGTATACGTCACTTCCAGCGTGATGATGAACCAGTAGATCCGGTGATGAATCATCGGTGAATCGATGGCTCGGTACTTTATGGACTCATTGGCGGTGGTAGTGTCCATGCTCAGGATATGAGCCACGTACGTGTAGTTCGAGTCATAGTCGGTAAAGTTGTGAATCATCACCAATACACCAAAGAAGCTGATGTAAGCCATCAATATAACTTTGCTGTAGCGAATAACTTTATCGGTTGTCAGGTTGTTCACGGGATTAGCTCTCCATAGCAGTGGTCGATCATTCGATTGCCAGGCAGAGCTTATAATGCTGTTGTTAAGTTGGCTTTGTTGTTCAATTTCAAGTTGTGTAGGGCGGCAACTAACGGGCAAGTGTGGTTCTGCACTTGCCCGTCATTTTTTTATCCGCGCCAGACTTGCGGATTGACCAGGTCCTGCGGGCGTTCGCCGAGCAGCGCGCTGCGCAGATTGGCCAGTGCACGATCGGCCATGGCTTCGCGCGTTTCATTCGTGGCGGAGCCGATGTGCGGCAATGTCACAGCATTTTTCAACTGGAACAGCGGCGACTCGGCCAGCGGTTCTTTCTCGTAGACGTCCAGTCCTGCGCCACGGATGCGATTGTTTTGCAGGGCTTCGATCAGCGCCGGCTCGTCGACCACCGGGCCACGGGAGATGTTGACCAAAATCGCCCCCGGCTTCATCAACGCCAATTCGCGATGGCTGATCAGGTGGCGGGTTTTGTCGCTGAGCGGCACCACCAGGCAGACGAAGTCGGCTTCGGCCAGCAGTTGGTCAAGGCTGCGGAATTGCGCGCCGAGTTGCTGTTCCAGTTCGGGCTTGCGGCTGTTGCCGCTGTAGATAATCGGCATGTTGAAGCCGAAGTGGCCACGGCGGGCGATGGCAGCGCCGATGTTGCCCATGCCGACGATGCCCAGGGTCTTGCCGTGGACGTCACAGCCGAACAACGGTGCGCCGACGCTGGCCTGCCATTGGCCGGCCTTGGTCCAGGCGTCGAGTTCGGCGACGCGGCGGGCGCTGCTCATGATCAGGGCGAAGGCGAGGTCGGCGGTGCTTTCGGTGAGCACGTCCGGGGTGTTGGTGAGCATGATCCCGCGTTCATTGAAGTAGTCGAGGTCGTAGTTGTCGTAGCCGACGGAGACGCTGGAGACTACTTCGAGTTTTGTGGCTGTTTCGAGTTGGGCCTTGCCGAGTTTGCGGCCGACGCCGATCAGGCCGTGGGCGTGGGGGAGGGCTTCGTTGAATTGGGCGTTGATGTCGCCGTTCTTCGGGTTGGGGACGATGACGTCGAACTCTTGTTGCAGCTGTTCGATCATGGGTGGGGTGATGCGGCTGAAGGCCAGGACTGTTTTTTTCATCGCTATGGGCTCGGCTTCTGGGCTTTATTGCCAAGCAAGCTAACATTTCTGTTTTGGGTTGTCTTGGCGGCCTCTGGGCCGACCATGCTTTGGGTTGATGGGGGACATATCCGTTGCTTCGGGTGCTGCTGCTGGCGGTTTCGCCCTTACGGCGAGTCACTTTGGCAAACGCCCCAAAGTAACCAAAGGTCTTGGCCCCGGCGTACGGCCCTCGCCGTGGCTCGGGTTCCTTCGTTGCGGGGTTCATCCGGGGGCATCGCCTCCGGTTTGCTTCGCTGCACCTTCTCTCGATGTATGCGGCTTCGCCGCATGGCGCTGCGCGCCTCCCCCCGGATAAACCCCTCCACTCAGCCTGCCGATGGGGCCGGCACGGCAAGATCAAGAGCTTTCGGCGAGCTGACACTCGGCCATTTGAGTGGTGAAAAGCATGCGGTCTGTCTGGACTGCTTTGCTTTTCTGTAGGAGTGAGCCTGCTCGCGAAGGCGGCCTACGCGCCGACCAGTCTCCAACTGAACACACCCATTCCAACTGTGGGAGCGAGCCTGCTCGCGAAAGCGGTGTGTCAGGCACCAAAAATATTGAATGGGCTGACGCTTTCGCGAGCAGGCTCGCTCCCACAGGGGGATTAGTTGTGTGTTGGAGACTGCGAGATTTCGTGGTTATCCAGCACCCGATTCACCGCCAGCTCGGCCAGCATGATGATCTGCTGGATCGCCAGTATCGTCTGTCGCTGCGGGCTTTCGACATAGGCCGCAATGTCGCTGGTCATGATGCTGGCCGAGGCCAGTGATTCGCAGGCGTGAACCAGCAGGCTTTCGTTGTCCATGTCGGGGGCGACCTGGAACATGCTGCTGGGTTTGTGGAATCTCACAGCGGCGGCGGAAGGTTTCAGGTAATGGTCGAGTGCACGCTCGGCGGCGTCGTGGAGCTTTTTTGAATCGAGGGATTCGTAGGGGGAGGTGCTTTCGGCTTGGGGCGGATTGGGTGTGGGTTTGATCATGGTGGAACTCCATTCGGGATGTGGAGTTCGCCACGTACTGCGACCAAGCAATAGGGTGGCGAACCGTACGCAGGTTGGTCGACCAGGGAATGGAAACCCGGCAGGGCCAAGGCCCTCCCACGCACAGCTCGCCATTAAGCAAGCTTAAAAAGTGCGCCATTCTAAACCCGGACGACCAAGTCCGGTCGTTGATTCGTCAACGACCCCCTGAGCCTATCCACCCCACTTCCGAGCCACAACCGTCAAAACCTGTCGGAAAACTCCCTTCAAATCACCGCTTTTGTAGGAGCTGCCGTAGGCTGCGATCTTTTGATTTTTAAACATCAAGGGCAAAAGATCGCAGCCTGCGGCAGCTCCTACAGTGAACACCGTGTGTTGAAAATCAGTTGGCGACGCGGGCTCCGGCGAGGCTCCCACTCAACTCATACGCCGCCAGTTCCGCCTGATGCGCCGCCAATATCTCCGGCAGTGACCCGCGCAAATACTCGACCCAAGTCTTGATCTTCGCATCCAGGTATTGCCGCGACGGGTAGATCGCGTACAGGTTGAGTTCCTGCGAGCGGTAGTTGGGCATCATCCGCACCAGCGTGCCGTTGCGCAGGCCTTCGATGGCGGCGTAGACCGGCAGGACGCCGACGCCCATGCCGCTGATGATCGCGGCTTTCATCGCGTCGGCGGAGTTCACCAGGAACGGCGAGCTGTTGATGGTGACCATTTCCTGGCCGTCCGGGCCGTTGAAGGCCCATTTTTCCAGGGGGATCACCGGGCTGACGAGGCGCAGGCAGGCGTGGTTCAGCAGGTCTGCGGGCTTTTGTGCGCAGCCGTTGGCTTTCACGTAGGCCGGGGAGGCGCAGACGATGCTGTAGGTGATGCCCAGGCGTTGCGAGACGAAGCCCGAGTCCGGCAGTTCGCTGGCGAGCACGATGGACACGTCGTAGCCCTCGTCGAGCAGGTCCGGCACGCGGTTGGCCATGGTCAGGTCGAAGGTCACGTCCGGGTGGGTCTTGCGGTAGCGGGCGATGGCGTCGATCACGAAGTGCTGGCCGATGCCGGTCATGGTGTGCACTTTCAACTGGCCGGCGGGGCGCGCGTGGGCCTGGCTGGCCTCGGCTTCGGCTTCTTCGACATAGGCCAGGATCTGTTCGCAGCGCAGCAGGTAGCGCTTGCCGGCCTCGGTCAGGGCGATGCGCCGGGTCGTGCGATTGAGCAGGCGGGTTTGCAGGTGGGCTTCCAGGTTGGAGACCGCGCGCGAGACGTTGGCCGTGGTGGTGTCGAGTTGCACGGCAGCGGCGGTGAAGCTGCCGGCTTCGGCCACACAACTGAAGGCGCGCATGTTTTGCAATGTGTCCATGGGGTGCTCTCAAGGGAGATGGCAAATTGTGACACGAAGTTTCAGGGGCTGAGACCCCCGACCAACGGATTATCTCGTTAACGGTAACAAAGATTCACAGGAATCCCAGCTTATCGCCACCAAGGCGCCCACCTAGAATTGCGCCGTTCCCTGTAGGAGCTGCCGAAGGCTGCGATCTTTTGATCTTGTTTTAAGGGATCAGGATCAACTGATCGCCGCCTGCGGCAGCCCCTGCACAAATCCCCGCCTTATCCTCTTTCAGGAATTCGCAGCTGTGCCGCGTCGCATCATCAGAGCGCTTTTGCCGCTCAGTGTTCTGGCTTTTACCCTGGGTCTCAGCGGCTGCATCTCAACGCAAGGAATTGCCCCGCATAGCACGGCATTGGAAGCCGACGCACTGGCCACTGACGACGCCATCGCCCACGCCGCCCGTGACGCACACTGGCCCACCGCACAATGGTGGCAAGCCTACGGCGACCCGCAACTCAATCACTGGATCGACCTCGCCGTGCAGGGCAGTCCGAGCATGGCCATGGCCGCTGCACGAGTGCGTCAGGCCAGGGCGCTGGCCGGTGTCGCCGAGGCCGCCGAGTCGTTGCAGATCAATGGCGAGTCGACGCTCAAGCGCCACAACTGGCCGACCGACCAGTTCTACGGCCCGGGCGAGCTGGCCAACACCACCACCTGGGACAACAACGCCGCGCTGGGTTTCAGCTACGCCCTCGACCTCTGGGGCCGGGAAAGCAATGCCAGCGAACGCGCGGTGGATCTGGCGCACATGAGCGCCGCCGAAGCGCGGCTGGCGCAGCTGGAATTGCAGAACAATATCGTGCGCGCCTACATCGATCTGTCGCTGCATTACGCCCAGCGCGACATCGTCGCCGCGACGCTCAAGCAGCAACAGCAGATTCTCGATCTGGCGCAGAAGCGTCTCGACGGCGGTATCGGCACGCACTTTGAAGTCAGTCAGGCCGAAACGCCGTTGCCGGAGACCCATCGGCAACTGGATGCGCTGGACGAAGAAATCGCCCTGAGCCGTAACCAGATCGCCGCGCTGGCGGGCAATGGCCCGGGCGACGGCGCGCAGTTGCAGCGGCCGACTCTGGCGCTGGGTGCTGCGTTGAAACTGCCGTCGGCATTGCCCGCCGAATTGCTCGGTCAGCGCCCGGACGTGGTCGCCAGTCGCTGGCAAGTGGCGGCGCAGGCACGCGGCATCGATGTCGCGCATGCCGGGTTTTATCCCAACGTCGATCTGGTCGGCAGCCTCGGCTACATGGCCACCGGCGGCGGAGCGCTGGAGTTTTTGACTGGCAAGAAACTCAATTACAACGTCGGCCCGGCAATCTCGCTGCCGATCTTCG
Organism: Pseudomonas sp. lyk4-TYG-107; assembly: GCF_030209055.1. Classification (NCBI taxonomy): domain Bacteria; kingdom Pseudomonadati; phylum Pseudomonadota; class Gammaproteobacteria; order Pseudomonadales; family Pseudomonadaceae; genus Pseudomonas; species Pseudomonas sp. lyk4-TYG-107. Next base: position 132,636 of record NZ_JARVST010000027.1, on the reverse strand, counting down.
ACGGTGGGCGTTTACGCAGCGAATTGGGTGAAGCCTCCGCCGGGTATGACATCGCCGTTGCGCATTACAACCAGACGCTGGTCAATGCGCTGAAGAACATCTCCGACCAGTTGATCCGCCGCGAGTCGATGGACAAGCAGCAAGCCTTCGCCGCCGAGTCGGTGGCTACTGCGCAGAAGACCTACGACATCGCGATGATCGCTTATCAGCGTGGCCTCACCGATTACCTCAACGTGCTGAATGCGCAGACCTTGCTGTTCAAGCAGCAGCAAGTGCAGCAGCAGGTGCAGGCGGCGCGCTTGAGTGCGCATGCCGAGTTGGTGACGGCGCTGGGTGGCGGCCTCGGGGCTGGCAATGATGTGCCCACTGCCGAGCAAACCCAGGCCCCGAAAACCCCGACCCTCCTGCGGTGAACACACAACCCAATGTGGGAGCGAGCCTGCTCGCGAAAGCGGTTTGTCTATCGACATCAATGTTGAATTTGAAAACGCATTCGCGAGCAGGCTCGCTCCCACAGGTTCTGCGATCAGACCGAATCTCATTGAGCACATTTGAATGACTCCCTTGCCCGCACCTTTACGCTGGCTCTACTCCCTGGAATGGCGTCGGGGTTTGTTTGACTGGGCGCGCAGCGATGGCGTGACCTGGGTGTATATCTTCAAGGTATTGCTCGCCGCGTTCCTCACGCTGTGGCTGGCGATGCGCCTGGAGTTGCCGCAACCGCGCACGGCGATGATCACCGTGTTCATCGTCATGCAGCCGCAGAGCGGCCAGGTGTTCGCCAAGAGTTTCTATCGTTTCCTTGGCACCCTGGCCGGGTCGGCGATGATGGTCACGCTGATCGCGCTGTTCGCGCAAAACACTGAGTTGTTCCTCGGTTCGCTGGCGATTTGGGTCGGCATCTGCTCGGCCGGTGCGGCGCGTTGCCGTAACTTCCGCGCCTACGGTTTTGTCCTCGCCGGCTACACCGCCGCGATGGTCGGATTGCCGGCGCTGGCGCATCCGGACGGTGCGTTCATGGCCGCCGTGTGGCGGGTGCTGGAGATCTCGCTGGGGATTCTCTGCTCGACGGTGGTCAGCGCCGCGATCCTGCCGCAAACAGCCAGCGCGGCGATGCGCAACGCGCTGTATCAGCGCTTCGGCGTGTTCGCGTTGTTCGTCACCGATGGCTTGCGCGGGCGTAACAAAGCCGAATCGTTCGAAGCGAGCAACGTGCGTTTTATCGCCGAAGCCGTGGGCCTGGAAGGGCTGCGCAGCGTCACCGTATTCGAAGACCCGCACATGCGTCGGCGCAACGGTCGCCTCAGCCGTTTGAACAGCGAGTTCATGGGCATTACCACGCGCTTCAACGCGCTGCATCAGTTGCTCGAACGCCTGCGCGTGAATGACGAAGAACACGTGGTGGCCGCGATCAGGCCGGGCCTGCAGGATCTGGCGGAAGTACTCGACGGCTTCAGTGGCCGCGCCTTGACCAGCCCGGACGCCGCACGTTTGGCGACGGCATTGGCCACGTACAAGGAAGGCCTGCCGACGCGCGTGCGAACCTTGCGCGGGATTTTCCAGGAAACCGGTCCGAGTGAAGCCGAACAACTGGATTTCCACACTGCATACGAACTGCTCTATCGCTTCGTCGACGACCTGCACAGTTATGCACAGACCCACGCCTCGCTGGCCGATCACCGCCACGAGCGTGAGCGCTGGGACGAGCCGTTCACCCCGCAAACCAACTGGTGGGCCGCCGCGGCTTCGGGGATTCGCGCCTCGTTCATCCTGATTGTACTGGGCAGCTATTGGGTCGCCACGGCGTGGCCGAGTGGTGCGACCATGACCCTGATTGCCGCCGCGACCGTGGGCCTGTCTGCCGCCACGCCGAACCCGAAACGCATGGCGTTCCAGATGGCCTGCGGGACTTTCCTCGGAGCGGTGATCGGCTTCGTCGAGATGTTTTTCATCTTCCCGTGGATCGACGGTTTTCCCTTGTTGTGCGTGATGCTCGCGCCAGTGATTGTGCTCGGCTCATTCCTCGCTTCGCGGCCGAAATATGCCGGGGTCGGTCTCGGTCTGTTGATCTTCTTCAGCACCGGTTCGGTGCCGGACAACCTGACCATTTACAACCCTTACACCTTCATCAACGACTACATCGCCATGGTAATGGGCATGCTGGTGTGTGCCGCTGCCGGCGCGATCATTCTGCCGCCGAACAGCCGCTGGTTGTGGAAGCGCCTGGAGCAGGATCTGCGCGAGCAAGTGGTCTATGCGATCAGCGGCAAGCTCAAGGGCCTGGCATCGAGTTTCGAGAGTCGTACCCGTGACCTGCTGCACCAGGCTTATGGCCTGGCGGCAGGTCAGCCGACGGTGCAGAAGAACCTGCTGCGCTGGATGTTCGTGGTACTCGAAGTCGGCCACGCGATCATCGAGTTGCGCAAGGAACAGGCGATCCTCCCGGTGCATCCGGCGTATGCCGAATCGCAGCCGTGGCGTCAGGCGATCCGCGTCATGGGCCGGGCGCTGGTGCGACTGTTTCTGCAACCGAACCCGAGCAATCTGGAGCGCGCACTGGTGGCGGTCGATCACGCGATCAGTCGGGTCGCCGCGACCGACGAGCCGTTTGCGCCGCACTTCGACACGTCCGCGTTACGCCGGGTGAAGAGCTATCTGCACTTCATCCGCACCTCGTTGCTCGACCCGCAATCACCACTCGCTGCCTATGCCGTCGCCAAGCCCGAAGGACTTGCCCATGCCTCGTGAAATCGCCTTCCACGGCGTGTACATGCCGACCATGACCCTGATGTTTTTTGTCGCTGCGGCGCTGGCCTGGGCCTTGGACCGGTTCCTCTCGGGGTTCGACCTGTACCGCTTTTTCTGGCACCCGGCGCTGCTGCGTCTGAGTCTGTTTACCTGTCTGTTCGGCGCCATGGCGCTGACTGTCTACCGTTGAGAACGTTCTGATGAAAAAGTTTTTCAGCCTGCTTGCGACCCTGCTGGTGCTGGCCCTGGCACTGTGGATCGGCCGGACCCTGTGGGAGCACTACATGAACACCCCGTGGACCCGCGACGGCCGGGTGCGGGCGGACATCATCAACGTCGCCGCCGACGTCACCGGGGAAGTGGTCGACGTACCGGTGCGCGACAACCAATTGGTGAAGAAGGGCGATTTGCTGATGCAGATCGATCCCGAGCACTACCGCATCGCGGTCAAGCAGGCGCAGTCGCTGGCCGCTTCGCGCAAGTCGACCTGGGAGATGCGCAAGGTCAACGCGCATCGTCGTGCCGACCTCGACAACCTGGTGATCTCCAAGGAAAACCGCGACGACGCCAGCAACATCGCCGACGCCGCGCTCGCCGATTACCAACACGCACAAGCGCAACTGGAAGCCGCCGAACTCAACCTCAAACGCACTGAAGTGCGCGCGGCGGTGGACGGCTACGTGACCAACCTCAACGTGCATCGCGGTGACTACGCGCGCATCGGCGAAGCGAAAATGGCCGTGGTCGACATGAACTCGTTCTGGGTCTACGGCTTCTTTGAAGAGACCAAACTGCCGCACGTGCGCGTAGGCGACAAGGCTGACATGCAACTGATGAGCGGCGAAGTGTTGAAGGGCCACGTGGAGAGCATTTCCCGCGGCATCTACGACCGCGACAACCCGGAAAGCCGCGAGCTGATCGCCGATGTGAACCCGACGTTCAACTGGGTGCGTCTGGCGCAGCGGGTGCCGGTGCGCATTCACATCGACGAAGTGCCGGAGGGGGTGTTGTTGGCGGCGGGGATTACTTGCACGGTGGTGGTGAAGCAAGAGCCTGTGGATAACTGACAGGCCGCGTCGCGGCCATTCGCGAGCAGGCTCGCTCCCACAAGGGATCTTCGATGTGCCACAGATCCAGTGTGGGAGCGAGCCTGCTCGCGAAGAGAACAACCCGGTCTTTCAGACCAAAACCGAGTAATCATTCAGCGCAAAACGTCTCCTGCAAATGCCGCCACAGCACCCGCCCGGCCTCGGTCTTTTCAAACACCACCGTCGAGCGGCGATCGGTGCGCAACCCGCTCGCATCGCTCTGCTGCTCGCGATAACTCAGCGTCCCGCCATGCGCATGCAGCGCAATCCCGCGCAGCTCACTGAGCTCGATCCTGAACCCGGGCTTGTTCCCGCCCGCCGCGTGAAACAGCGCACGCAAGGCTTCGATATCCAGCGCCACGCCCAGCGGCGTGACCATGGAAAAATCCGCCGAGAATCGGCTCAGCAAGCGCTCCATTTCGGCTGAATCCTGCTCCACGGCAAACCAGCGTTCGATCACCAGGTGGGCCTGGATCACTTCATCAAAATATTCGTTGTAGTCAGTCATGTGGATTTTTCCTGAAGGGGAGGTGGGCTCAGCAGGGCGAGCACTGTGGAGGCGTCGAAACGCAGCACGGCGATCATGGGCAACAAGGTGAGCAAGGCCGCCGCGACAAAGCAGTATTTGAATCCGTTGCCGCCCAGTGCACCCAACAGCGAACTGAGCAGCGCGGCGCCAAGACAGAAACCGAGCTGGCGATTGATGTTCCACAGAGCGCTGGAATGGCCCATTTTTTCCGGCGCGATGCCGACAAATGCCAGGCTCTGCGCGGTGACGCTGCACAGGCTGCCGCCCAGTCCCATCAAGGCATAGGCAATGATCAGCGGCGTGGCGGCGTGTTGTTCGATGCGCATCAGCAGGACAATCCCCAGGCACTGCAAAAGCATCCCGGTGATCAGCAGCGGTTTGGGGCCAATGCGGTTGAAACTGCGTTTGCCGAGCATGATCGCCACCCCCGATGCGGCCGCCCAGGACAGCATCAGCGCACCGGTCTGCGCGGCGCCGAAGCCGAGGTCGTGCAGGTACAACACGGCAATCATGTTGGTGCCGGTAAACACCCCGGGCACGAACAGGTAGATCAGCATTGCCAAACGCAGTGACGGACTCTTGAGCAGTTGCAGGTCGAGCACCGCGTCGGGTTTGTGCCAGCCATCACGCAGGTACAGCCATAAGGTCAGGACGCCGAGCAGCAGAACTCCGCCGGCGAGGTGTCGGGTAGCGGCGGCGCTCGCCAGGCTCACGGCAATCAACAACAGTGTCAGGGCTGCCACCGCCAGCAGCAGGCCGCGCAGATCCAGTGTCGGGCGTTCCGTGCCGGGTTGATCCGCTTGCAACCACAGCAGACCCAGGCCGAAAGCGAGCAGCGCCAGCGGCATGTTCAGGTAGAAAATCCAGCGCCACGACAACGCCTCGACGATCAGGCCGCCCGCCGCTGGCGACAGGGCTGGCACCATCAGCGCGACCATCAGCACCACGCCGGTCAGGTGCGCGCGTTGTGTCGCGGGATACTGCCGATAAGCCAAGGCCTGACCGATCGGCAGCAACAACCCGCCACCGAGGCCTTGCAGCAGGCGCCAGACAATCAGGCTCTCAATCGACCCGGCCTGGGCCACCAGACCGGAAGCGATACCGAACAGCAGCAACGAGCCCAGAATCAGCCGCCGTTCGCCCAGCCGCGCCGCCAGCCACACGCTCAGCGGAATGATCAGTGTCAGCCCGAGCATGTAGGCGTTGGTGATCCACGCCAGTTGCGTCACCGAGGCCTGTAATTCCCGGGCGATGTCCGGGTAGGCGATGCTCGCGGCGAACATGTTCAGCAGGTCGAGGGCGAACCCGAACAGATACACCAGCGCGACTTTCGAGCGATAGGCCATGGCAGCTTCCCTGTGATGAGACGCGCAGGGTAGTGCGCTTCAGGCGTTAGGAAAACGCTGGTTTGCCTGCTAGTTTGTCAAAATAATTTTGACAGGGAGTGCGCTGAATATGGTCAGCCTGGACCGTTTTGACACCTTCAAAGCTGTGGTCGAGGCCGGGTCGTTGACCGCGGCTGCCGATACCTTGGGCCAGACCCGTGCGGTGGTGAGCTTCAATCTCAAGCGCCTGGAAGAGGAACTGGGCGTCACCTTGCTTACGCGCAACACCCGGCAACTGGCCCTGACCGATGCCGGCGAGCGCTTCTATCGGCGCTGCCTGCGCACCCTCGACGAAGCGCGACTGGCGATTGAGGAGGCGCGCTCCGAGCATTCGCAACTCAAGGGCACGTTGCGCATCACTACCACCGTGGAATTCGCCCTGGCCCAAGTGGTGCCGGCGCTGGAGGTGTTTCGCCAGCAACAGCCGCAACTGAACATTCACTTGTCGACATCCTCGACCCACGCCGATCTGATCTCCGAACGCTTCGATATGGCGATTCGTCTGGGGCGCATGCACGACTCCAATCTGCGCGCGGTGCAGTTGTCGAGGTTCGAAGTGTTTGCGGTGGCGGCGCCGCAACTGGTCGAGCGCTTCGCGCCGGTCGCCACGCTGGCGACGCTGGAGTCGATGCCGACGCTGGGCCATGGCCGAGTTCCGGAAATGACCGTGACCGACCCGGCCGGCAGCGAGCATGTCTACCAGCCAAAACCGGGGACCACCGCCATCGTCGCCGACAACTCGGCGACGCTCACGGCGTTTGCGCTGACTGGCCAAGGCGTGGCGATTTTGCCGCAGTGGCTGATTCAGGAGGATCTGCAGGCCGGGCGATTGGTGCGGTTGCTGGCCGATTACCGCTTTGCCCCGCAGGGTGTCTACGCGCTGTATCCGGATACCCGGCATTTGCCGCTGAAGGTGCGGGCGTTTATAGATTTCATGAAGGGTTGGGGTTGAGTGTTGGCTGATCTGGCCCCTTCGCGAGCAAGCCCGCTCCCACATTTGGAATGCATTCTCCTGTGGGAGCGGGCTTGCTCGCGAAAGCGTCAACCCGGTCTCAGAGCTTCCCACGCAAGCCGAACCGCTTCATCAACGTCGACTTCAGCAATCCCTTGGGCAACAACGTCGCCAGCAACGGCAACACCCGGCTGCCATTACCAATGCGGATCAAGCGTGGCGGCGTGTTCTGCTGCACCGCCTTGAGCAACTCAGCCGCAAACTCACTGGCCGGGGTCGGCTTGTCCTGCGATGCCTTGGCCCGCGCACGAATCCCCTCACGCAACGGATACCACGGTGATTGCTCGTTGATCAGTTGCTCCGCTTCATGCCCGGCATTCTTGGCGAAGCTCGACTGAATCGCTCCCGGTTGCACTTCCATCACGCGGATGCCGAACGGCGCCAGCTCCATGCGCAGCGCATCGCTCAGCGCATGCACCGCGGCCTTCGAGGCGCAGTAGGCGCCGGCGAACGGCGTGACCAGTACCCCTGAGACACTGCCGATGTTCACCACCAGCCCCTTGGTCCGGCGCAGTACCGGAAACAGGGCGCGGGTAACGCCGACAATCGAGAACACATTGGTTTCGAACTGGCGCTGCATGGCCGGCACGCCACCGTCGAGCAGCGGCCCCATCGCGCCATAACCGGCGTTGTTGATCAGCACGTCGAGGCCGCCGTGTTGCTGGTTGATGCGCTCGGCGAGTTGTTCCAGCGCCACACTGTCATTGACGTCCAGCGCGATCGCGCTGAACCCGGCAGCGGCGAGGGTCGCAACATCATCAGCCTTGCGCGCACTGGCCCAGACCTCGTAACCGGCGGCTTTGAACGCATCGGCGAGGGCGCGGCCAATGCCGCTGGAGCAACCGGTAATCAACGCAACGGGCATGGCGCATTCCTTGTGCAAAAAATGGGAGGAGGGGGATCAGTCGGAGAAACTGCCCTGCAAGTGCTCGGCACGAAACTCCAGGGTTTGTGGGCGATAACCGGGACGCAGCGGCGGCATTGGCAGGCAGTCTTCCCAGTCGCCACCGGCCTGCAGTTCGCCGGGGCCGCGATAGCGCGGGGCGGCGTACTGGTTGTCGGCCAGATTGACCGTGTCGCCCGGCGCGTAAGCTGCGATACGCCAGCGCAGTTCAGTCAGCGGCACGTCGTTGCCGTTTTTCATTTTCAATTGCAGCGGCCGATCTGCCGGGCATTGTTCCGGTGCATAGCTGATGCGCATCTCAAGGCGCGCCAGTTGCTTGAGCTCGCGGTTGTCCAGCCACACCACCCACATGGCCACCAGGCCCAGACCGATAGCCGCGGCCACGGAGACCGGCACAGCCTTGGCGGGATAGCGCAGCAGCAGAATCAACCAGGTGATGATCAGCAGGATGCCGATGAACATGAGGGAAGGCTCCTTGGTTCGTGAGTACCATCCTACCGGAGGGCCGGCGCAATGGACATTCGCGCGTATTCCGAATGTACCGTCAGTCGGTACTGTAATTTCTGACAGTTGAAAATCGCAAAGCGCGGATGCTCTGATGCCCTGAAGCATGGATAACGCTAGTGCCGGGAGCAAGCTGATGAACAAGCATGGCAAAACACCGACGCTTTCAGTAAGCGACCCGCGCGGACTGCAGGTTCGGACGGTTGGTTATTGGCGTGCCGACGACCTTTGCCCAGCTCAAACCCGCGTCAATCGCACGGTGCGCGACGCTGCTGGAAGGGTTGTGGAACAGTGGGATCCGCGCCTGTGGGCACTGCAAACGACCGAGCCGCTGACGCCAGCGAATCTGCGCACCCTTTATTCGTTGATCGGGCAAACGCTGCGCTCCGACAGCGTCGATGCCGGTACGCAGCTGGCGTTGTACGGGCTCGGTGCCGAGACGCTGTACGACTGGGACAGTCGAGAAACCTGGCGCGAGGTGCATCACGACCCGCTGCTGCGTCCGATTGCCGTGTTCGAAGAAGGCGCATCCGAGCCTAGGCGGTGCGTCGAACGTCTCACTTACGGTCAGCCCGGCGCGGGTGATCCCTCCCGGAATCAGCTGGGCCAGTTGATTCGGTACGATGATCCGGCGGGTAGTGTGTGCTCGCAAAGCTTTGCAATCAGTGGGCAATGCATTGAAAGCACGCGGCACTTCACCCTCGACCCCAGCGTCCCCGATTGGCCGCAAAACGTTGATGACCGCCAGCGCTTGCTGGAGCCCGGTGACGGTGCAACGACCCGCTGGCGCTTCGGGCCGCTGGGGCAGGTACTCGAACAAGTCGATGCACGTGATAATCGACAGGACCGCGAGTTGACGCTGGACGGTCAGTTGCGTGCCTGCCATCTGCAATTGCGGCACCAGACCAAAGCGCAAACGCTGGTGAGCGACATTCGTTACAACGCTGATGGGCAAGTCACTCAGGAACTGGCGGGCAATGGTGTGCTGACGACGCTGACCTATCAGCCCGAGGACGGTCTTCTGCTAACCCGCCATGCGAGGAAAGCCGGGGGCGAGGTATTGCAACATCTGATCTACGACTATGACCCGATGGGCAACTTGCTGAGCATCGAGGACAAGGCACTGCCGATCCGGTATTTCGCCAACCAGCGTATCGATCCTGTCAGTCGTTTCGACTACGACAGCTTCTACCAGTTGCATGTGGCCACCGGTTGGGAAGCAGGTGCTGCTACTCAAGGTCCGGCGTCCATCGGACGTGACGATCCGGCAGCAGTGAGCAATTATCGACAGACCTTCGACTACGATGAATCCGGCAATCTGCTGCTGCTGACGCATGTTGGCGCGCGCAATGGCCGCGAGCTCAAAGCTGCGCGATCAAGTAATCGCTGTTTGCCTTACCGTAATGGCGTGCCACCGACGGAAGAGGAGATTGCCGCGGCGTTCGATCCCCGTGGCAATTTGCGAGCGCTGTACGCGGGGAGTTCATTGACGTGGAATCTGCGTAATCAGTTGCAATCGGTCACGCCGGTCGAACGTGCCAGCGGCCCCAATGACCGTGAACACTATTGCTACGACGGTGCCGGTCAACGTGTGCGCAAGATTCGCTCACTCCAGACGAATGCCCGCGGCGTCACGGCCCAGGTGCGCTATTTGCCTGGACTGGAGCTACGCACCGACACGGCCACCGGTGAGCAATTGCAAGTGATCTGCGTCGAGGGCCACATCAGCCGTGTACACGTGCTGCACTGGGAAAGTGCTCCGCCCACCGGTTCCAATGACCATTATCGGTACACGCTGACGGATCATCTCGGATCGACCTGCCTGGAACTGGGCGAGGATGCCCGGCTCATCAGTCAAGAAACATTCTTCCCGTTCGGTGAAACGGCGTGGAGCAAGGACACCGAGGCCAGTTACAAAACCCTGCGTTATTCGGGCAAGGAGCGCGATGCCACAGGTCTCTATTATTATGGCTATCGCTATTACATGCCGTGGTTGCAGCGCTGGTTGAATCCTGACCCGAAAGGCTTTATCGACGGGCCGAACCTGTATCAGATGGTGGGTAACTCGCCCATGAACCATGTCGACACTGATGGGGGCGGGAAGACCGCCACATCTGAGTTGGCTGACAGTGTGCAAAAGCAGCAGGCATTAATGAGCACGATGACCTCGGCGGCAGCGGACGTCAGAAACTCATTGCTCAACCACACCCAGGCGCGACACCGGTTTCAGGCCTTGGCCAGGCGCGTCGGAACGCAACTGGCCAGCAGTATGTTCAGCGCAGGCGCTCAAGCCGCAGGTGGCACGATTGGCACTGCAATGGGCACCGTGTTCGGACCGGTAGCCGGTTCGCTTGGGGGCAAGATTGGCACGAAGGTCGCCGATAAGTTGGCGGGTGCAGCCATCGACAAGGTGGTGGACACCTATCAGTTGAACCGACCTATCCATTTCAAGGGCAGCGAATTGAATCCCAAGGCTCTGGTTGAAAGCGTCGAGCCGAAAAAGAAGCTGAGTCTTGCCACAGTGAAACTGCAATTGGCAGCGCATGATCCGCGCACAGCCGACGGTCGATCACGCTTGACCCAAATGGCGCGCGCCAAGGTCGAGGGCAAAGTGATCGAGGCAGTCTCTGAAAAACTGGGACCAGAAACTCGGGGGCTGTTCCAGACGGGGCGGGAATTCATCCATGCAGCGCAGGGACTGAATGCTGAGGCGTTAAGCAACACTTATGAACATCTTTCGGCAAACATCGACATGGTCGAGTTCAGGACGCAGGCCATCCTTACCGAGCTGGCAACCACCGGCAGCGCGGATCCGGAGCTTTTCGAAGCGGTCTCCGACTTGTCGATGCAAACGTCCAGTACGCTGCAGAGCCTGCGGCGGACCCAGGACTTTATCGGACTGCTCGCACCGGCTCCCTACGCGGGAAGGCAGCAATCGCTGGGGGGACATTCCCGGCCGAGGCTGACTCGACAACATTCGTTGAGTTGAAAAAAAGCCCCCGCCCAACCCACTGCGGATAGGGGACGCAGCGGGCTGGACGGGGGCTTCTCATTGCCGGGTGATCACTGCGCGATGGTTTTCACCGACACGCCACGTTCGATCGGGGTGGAGCGGCCGTAGATATCTTCGAAGCGCTCGATATCGTCTTCACCGAGATAGCTGCCCGATTGCACTTCGATGATTTCCAACGGGATCTTGCCCGGGTTGCGCAGGCGGTGCACCGAGGCGATCGGGATGTAGGTCGACTGGTTTTCAGTGAGCAGAAAGACGTTCTCGTCGCAGGTCACTTCAGCAGTGCCGCTGACCACGATCCAGTGTTCGGCGCGGTGGTGGTGCATCTGCAGCGACAGGCACGCGCCCGGTTTGACCGAGATGTGCTTGACCTGGAAACGCCCGCCCATGTCCACCGAGTCGTAGGAACCCCACGGACGATAAACCTCGCAGTGGTTCTGGGTTTCGCTGCGACCCTGCTCGTTGAGGGTGTTGACCATCTGCTTGACGCCCTGAACCTTGTCCTTGTGGGCGATCATCATCGCGTCCTTGGTTTCGACCACGACGATGTTTTCCAGACCGATCACCGACACCAGTTTGCCGTTGCCGTGGATCATGCAGTTCTTGCTGTCCTGGATCACTACGTCGCCCTTGCTGACGTTGCCGTTGGCGTCTTTCTCGTTGACTTCCCACAGCGACGACCAGCAACCGACATCGCTCCAGCCAGCGGACAGCGGCACCACGCAGGCGCGTTGGGTTTTTTCCATGACGGAGTAGTCGATGGAGTTGTCCGGGCAGCAGGCGAAGGTGGCTTCATCCAACGTGACGCTGTCGGCGTCCTGCTGGCTGCGTTCGAGGGTCAGCAGGCAGGTGTCGTAGATGTCCGGATCGTGCTTTTTCAGCTCTTCGAGGAAGCGGCTGGCGCGGAACAGGAACATGCCGCTGTTCCAGTAGTAGCCGCCGGATTCAACGTACTCGGTGGCGCGTTTGACGTCGGGTTTTTCGACGAAGTGCGAAACGCGGCTGACGCCTTCGGGCAGCAGCGAATCGCCAGTTGACTTGATGTAGCCGTAGCCGGTTTCCGGCTTGGTCGCCGGCACGCCGAACAGCACCATCTCGCCGTTTTCGGCAGCCACGGTGGCCAGGGCGAGGGCGCGTTGCAGGGCTTTCTGGTCTTCCAGTACGTGGTCGGCCGGCAGCACCAGCATCAGTTCGTCACGCCCTTCGTTGACCAGCATCATCGCAGTCAGCGCTACGGCTGGCGCGGTGTTGCGGCCGAACGGTTCCATCAGGATGCGCTGGCATTCGAGGTTACGGTTGGCCAACTGTTCGTTGACGATGAAGCGGTGATCCTTGTTGCAGACCACGATCGGCGTGTCCATGCCTTCGAACACCAGACGTTCCAGAGTTTGCTGGAACAGCGTGTGTTCACCGGTCAGGGCCAGGAATTGTTTAGGGAATTGCTTACGCGAAAGCGGCCAAAGACGTGAACCGCTACCACCTGACAAGATCACCGGAATCATGTTGTTTACTCCATAAAAATCGATTGGTTAGAGGCCCTGTGGGAGCGAGCCTGCTCGCGAAAGCGGTACATCAGTCGACATTGATGTTGGATGTCGGACCGTATTCGCGAGCAGGCTCGCTCCCACAGGGTTACTGCGTCAGTTCATGAAATTGGTTAGCGAGTCGACACCGGGCGTTTCACCCAGACTGGCGACAGGCTGCTGCCGGAACCGGTGACGTACAGCACCGCTGCTTCACCGCGCTCAAGGGCGACCGGTTTCACGTCGCCGACTTTCTTGTCGCCTTCGTACAGCGCCAGGCTGACTTTCACCGGGTTGATTTCACGTTCGCCACGGCCCTTGGCCGCCACGTTCGGCACCACGTCGGTCTTGCCGTCGGCGGTCTTCAGGGTCAGCGGCTTGTCGCTGAGGTTCTGCACGCGCACCAGGGATTTCTGCTTGTTCTTGAACGGTGGTTCTTCGATCAGTTGTGGCGCGCCGGACGCGTTGTTGACCAGGGTGTAGTAGTGGTCGCCGGCGAGTTTGACCGGCAGGGTCTGGCTGCCGACCTTGGCGCTGTAGTCGCCGCCCGGCATGAAGCTGAAGTCGCTGCTGGCCAGTGGCGCAACGTCGCTCAGGTTGGTGCTGCCGACGGTGGCGCTGACTTCGGCGTTGCTGGCGTTGTAGACGCGCACGAAGGTCGAGCCTTTCGGCGCGGTCGGGCCGTACAGCGCGGCGTCACCACCGGCAAAGGCCTGGACCGACAGCACGCTCAGACCCGCAACCAATGCGAAGCGTTTGGCGAGACGACGAGGAGTAGTAGTGAAAGTCATGGTGTTACCTCTCTTTCAGTTTTGCGCCCGATCGGGCGTCTCGGATTTAGTGTTGATAGCTACGTTTTGTTGGCGAGCACCGGCTTGTTTGAGCTCTGCGACCCACTGCGGGTCGGCGTCGCCGATTTCGTTGTTCACAGGCAGATATCGTTCAGGAAACTCCCAGATCAGCACCTGTGGCGGGCTGTTCTTGAAGTCATCGCTTTTCAGGTAGCTGAGCATCGGCAGGATCGGGCCGTGGCCGTCTTCGGCGTAATTCACGACGTCGCTGTGCAGCGCCTGTTTTAGCGCACCGACGAAGTTCCAGTTGGGGTTGGCGCTGTAGCTGGTGCCGATCAGTGCGACCGGTACTTCGCTGCTGGCGAACAGCGCGTCGTCACCGGCAGGCTGCTCGGCGGCCACGGTGTTGCGCTTTTGCAGCGGCTCTTGTGCCGGCATCAGGTTTTCGAACAGCGGATCCAGCGGCAGGAACAGACGCAGGTCGCCCTTGTGCGTGACCTTCTCCGCTGGCGTGGTGACAAAGCGTTGCGGCTCGCCGCTGAGCGGGAACTTGTCGGCGATGGTTTTCGCCAGGGTGTTGGCCGCGATTTCAGCGCCTTCCGGGGTCCAGTGGGTGTCGGTGCGCAGGAACACTTGCTGACCGTTCTGCTTGGCTTTTTGCAGCGGGCCGAGCAGGTCCGGGGCGAGGATCTTGTCTGCCGCGACACGGGCGTGGAAGTCCTGATAGAGGTTGGCGTGGATGCTCGCCGGTTTCACTTCACCCAGGTGTTCCGGGTACAGGCGCACCTTGGCCGGCACGATCGCCATCACCAGTTTCACGCCTTTCTCTTTCAGAGTCTGGCGCACGCCTTCGACCAGCGCGTAGTTGCCTTGCAGGTTCAGTTCTTCGTTGACGATCGGGTTGAATTCCTCATCGCTGTACAGCCACTGATCGCGACCGAGCACTACGCCTGGACGCCCTTCGTTGAACAGTTTGAAATCCAGCGCCGCCCAGAGGTTGGTGCCCAGACGCTTGATCGGAAACTGATCGTCGTAGTGGGTTTCCACGGCTTTGGTCCAGCGACCGTTAAGCACCGTCGCATCGGCGTTGGTGCTGAAGCCGAAGAAGCTGCGCACCGACCACAGACCGAGCACCAGCAGGGTCACCAGAAACAGTGCGATGTAGAAGATGCGTAATGAGCGGGTCATGTCAGATCCCTCAGAACTGGAAGTAAAGGAACGGCGAGAAGCTTTGCGCCGAGAGTTTGAGAATCGAGGCGATGAACAGCAGCAGGATCAGCCCGCGCATCACGTAGCGCGACCAGTCCGCGCTCCAGTAGGCCGGTTGCACCTGGGCTTCGACGCCGACGGTGTAGCCAGGCTCGTGGATGCTCGCCGGGTTTTCGCCGGGGGCTGCTTTGATCATTCCCGGAGTCGCAGTGGCAGGGCCGTTGGCCTCGACGTTGACTTCAGGTTTGCTCTTCACCGGAGGTTGGTTGGTGTACAGATCACGTAGACCGAAGAACGCCAGGGTTGCGTACGCCACCACCAGGGTTGCCACTTGCAGACCGGTGAGGCTGGCGCGGTTGAGTTCCGACAGCGACCAGTCACTGAAGCTGAACATCGCGCCGTACATGCGCCCGGCGACGTGCAGGTTTTCGGCACGGAAGATCACCCAGCCCATCACCACCAGCAGGAAGGTCAACGCCCAGCGGATCGGGTTGAGGCTGCGCGGCGAGGTGTTGATGCCGAGCATTTTTTCGATCGCCAGCCACATGCCGTGCCAGGCGCCCCAGACGATGTAAGTGATGTTCGCGCCGTGCCACAGACCACCCAGCAGCATGGTCAGGAACAGGTTGCGATAGGTCATCAGCGTGCCTTTGCGGTTACCGCCGAGGGTGATGTACAGGTAGTCACGCAGCCAGGTCGACAGGCTGATGTGCCAGCGGCGCCAGAACTCGGTGATCGACTGGCTGATGTACGGCTGCTTGAAGTTTTCCATGAAGCGGAAACCCATCATCAGGCCCAGACCGATGGCCATGTCGCTGTAGCCGGAGAAGTCGAAATACAGCTGTGCGGTGTACGCCAGCGCGCCGAGCCAGGCATCCCCGGTGGTCGGGTTTTGCAGGGCGAAGCAGTGGTCGGCGACCACCGCGAGGGTGTCGGCGATGAAGACCTTCTTGATAAAACCCTGCATGAACCGCGTGCAACCTTCGGAGAACTTGTCGAGGGTGTGGGTGCGGTTGTTGAACTGGTCGGCGAGGTCGCGAAAGCGCAGGACCGGGCCGGCAATCAGGTGCGGGAAAATCGCCACGAACGCCGCGAAGTCGATCAGGTTGCGGGTGGCCGGGGTGTCGCCGCGATACACGTCGATGATGTAGCTGATCGATTCGAAGATGTAGAACGAGATGCCGATCGGCAGCAGCACGTGGGTCAGGATGAACGGTTCCAGACCGAACGAGGTCATGATCGCGTTGATGCTGTCCACGCCGAAGTTGGCGTACTTGAAGTAGCCGAGGATGCACAGGTCGACCGCCACGCCGAGCAGCAACCAGCGCTGTGCCGGTTTGGTGCGCACGCCGGCGGCACCGACTTTCAGGCCGATCCAGTAGTTCCACAGGGTGACGCCGGCGAACAGCGCCAGGAAGTCCACCCGCCACCACGCGTAGAACACGTAGCTGGCGATCAGCAGCAACAGGTTGCGATAGCGTTGCCCGCTCAAGTAGTACAAGCCGAGAAAGATCGGCAAGAACAGAAACAGGAACACGTTGGATGAAAATACCATCCCGATCTCTCCATGTTTGAACCAACAGTCAAGGGCCAAAGCCCCCCCAAACCCCCCATGAAAATTCAGGGGGCGACATCACTTCACTGTGGGAGCGGGCTTGCTCGCGAAGGCGGTGTGTCAGTCGACATCAGTTTTGAATGTCAGACCGCATTCGCGAGCAAGCCCGCTCTCACAGGGGATTGCATTCACTCTTACGAACCCTTGTTGCCCTTCTCATGCGACGGGTCGTAGACCTTGGTCAGGTCGCCACCCAGGCGGAAGGTCTTGAACGGTTGCATGCCGTGCTTCTTCTCGATCACATCCGCCGGGCAGGTGTAGAGCGTGCAGAACGGTTCGAGCCAGGCGAATTTCATGTCCTCTTTCAAGTCGGTCATGTCCTGCTCTTTGCCGTTCTTCTTCTCGAACTGATCCGGGTCTTTCACCCCGGCCAGCACCCGGTCACCCAGACGCTTGAGCGCGCTGTTGTTTTCCTGACGCAAATCGACACCGTTGACCTGGGCGAAACTGGCGATCATCGCCAGTGGCGGCAGGGCGTAGTTGTGATAGGCGAGGGCGCGTTGCTGGCGCTTGAGTTCGTTGGGCAGGAAGCCGTCGGCGTCGATTTGATTGACCCCGACCTTGTATTCCTTCACTGCCCAATCAAACAGGTCGCGACGGTTGGTGGCGATCGAGGTCGCCATCACCGACCACGCGGCCCAGTACGAGTGGTTGTTGGTTTTTTCCAGCGGCAAGTTGTCCCAGTCACTGACCACCTGATCGGCCATCTTGCTGAACCACGCCTCGATCTGCTGCGCTTCTTGCTGATGCGTGGCCAGCGGATGCGAGTCGGAGAACTTCAGGCGAATGTACGAAGAGGCCATGCTGCCCAGCGCCCATTTGCGCATCGATTTGCCGGTGTGGTTGAAGTCTTTCGACATCAACGCATCGGCCTTGGCCCACGCGGTCAGCCAGTTCAGCGTGCAGTCGAGCTGCTCGGGGCGCCCGTCGCGCATGAACTGCATCACTCGTTTGGCGGTGCCGCGCTCCAGGGTGGTGATGTCCTTGGTGGTGTCGCGGAAGGCTTTTTCCGACTGCACGTTCAGGGTCGCGCGGGCCTTGTCCGAGCCTTCGTACTTGCTGCGAAATTGCAGCGGCCCGGTGTACGGCGCCGGCATCGCGTCGCAGCCTTCGCTGTTGTCGCCGGTCTTGAATTTATCCACCGGTGCAAAGTAGCCCTGCGGCGGGCGCAATGGCGCGGCGGCCTGAGTGGCCCCGGCGAACATCGCCAGGGTCAGCAGGGATGGCGCAAGCAAGTGTTTGATCGTTCGATTTCGCATAGCAGACCTCATTGCCCGAGCTGAGCGGTTTGTGGCCCAGCGCCCGGGAATACGTTGCGTTTGCAGATTTTCGCTTCGACTTTTTGCGGCGCGGTGCCCGCTTCCGGGCCCTGGACTTCGACTGCCAGCAGATTTTGCGAGGCCCAGTCTTCGTCCGTGCGCAGCTCAAAGGCGAAACGACCGTCGGTGTCGGAGGTTTCCGGTTTCTCGATCTTGATGTCCTCGTGGCGACCGTTCATGTACCAGAGGGTGGCTTGCAGGGTTTTCACCGAGGTGTCGGCGAAGCGGATGTCGACCTGATGGCTGCTGTTCTGCAGGTTCAGGTTCTTGCTGTTGACCAGCAGTTCCTGTTTGCCGCCAGGCTTGAGCGTGGTGCTGGCGGACATTTGCGTGTCTTTGCCTTCGCAGCCGTTGTCGAGAAGGGACATCATCTGGCGATAGATGGTTTCCTGATCGAGGCGGTACAGCGGCGAGAATTCCCAGATCAGAATCTTCGGCGGGGTCTTCTGGAATTCGTCGCTACCGAGGTACTGCAGCATCGAACCTTCGAGACCACCGCCGGGGAAGGCGACGTTGAGAATGTCGGCGCCAATGGCTTCTTCGAGGAAGCCGGCGAAGTTGTAGTTCTTGCCGCTGTGCGAGGTACCGACGAGGGTGATTTGCGGGTTGCCGGAGTCACCGAACAGGTCGCCGTCACCGGCCTCGCCTTTGGGCTCGGTGGTGAACTGGTCCATGTACTGGATCGCGTAACTGGTGCCGCACAGTTGCCCGGCCATGTTGTGCAGGGTGCCGGTCTTGCCCATGCGCCCGGTGCGTTTGGTTTCGAATTCACGCTTGGGAATGTCGGCGAAGGCCGGGATCTGCTTGACCTTCTCGGCGACGATTTTCGCTGTGCGCTGGGCACCGTATGGGGTCCAGTGCTGGTCGCCGCGGAAGTAGAAATCGTGGGCGGGCAGGGTGTCCGGCAGCGATTCGTTGGTCAGCGGCGACAGGTCCGGTACCACGTAACCCATCTGCGCGAAACGGCCGAGCATGGTCTTGTAGTTGCCCAGCGCTTTCTCGTAATCGAACGCGGCTTTTTCCTGCGGATTGAGCTTGTTGCGGTTCACCAGGCCACGGGTCGGCTGATAGACGATCACCAGTTCGACGCCTTTGGCCTTGAACGCATCGTGCAGCTGTTGCAGGCGTTTGTAGCCGGCCGGAGTGGTGTTGAACTCGGTGCGCAAATCTTCCTGGGTACGGAACAGCCAGTCGCCCTGCGCCTGCACCAGGGTGGTGAAGTTCTGCTGGTAGCGCGTGGTGTAGTTCTTCGCGTCATGGGCGGCCGGGCACAGGTTGCAGCACGGTTCGGCGCTGAATTTTGGCGGGGTGGCGCCCGCCGTGTCATCGGCGCGGGCAGCATTGCTGGCCGCCAGAATGCCCACGGTCAGGGCCGACAAGCTGAGTAATTTGATCAGGTGTGAGTGCATAAAATTATCCTCAGTCCCGCAGTTCGGTCTGGCGTTCGACAGGGTCGATCAGTACGGCTTTCTGCTGGCGCACCAGCAGGTCGAGAATTTCATCCTGGCGCTCGCCGAGGATGCCGTTGAAGCTGATGCCGCTGGATTTGGTCGGCGCCAGCATCGATACGCGATACAGCTCGACGCTCAACGGCGAGTCGATGGCCATCGGGCCGCTGCCGTTGGCCGCCAGTTCACCGCCGACCACGATCAGCGACACCTGGGCGTCGAACGGGTCGAGCTTGATGTCACGGTCGGTGTCGGTCAGGTCCTTGATGTGGCCGTAGACGCCGGTCAGACCGTTGGCCATGGCGACGTTTTCGTAGAGGCGGATGTTCACGCTGTTACGAATGCGGATGCCGTGACGTTTGTTGCTGATGACCTTGTTGCCCCACAGCAGGTTGTCGGCGGACTCGTAAAGCGTGATGCCGTCCGTGTGGTTCTTGTAGATCTCGTTGTAGGCAATGATGTTGTTGACGCTGTTACGGTCGATCACCAGGCCCGAGAGGTGGTTGTCGTAGCTCTTGTTGTTGAAGATGAAGCTGTCGTTCACTTCACGGGAAATGATGATGCCGTGCTTCTTCTTCGTACCGTGGACGGTGTTCTCGGCAATGATCAGACCGTGGGAACGGTCGTGCGGGTCGATGCCGTAGACGATGTTGTCCTTGTAGGTGTTGCCCTTGACCACGAAGTCGCGGGTCTCGTAGCAATAGAAGCCGTACCACATGTCGGAGAACTCGGAGCCGACGATCCAGCCGGTCGGTTCAGGGCGTTTGAGCACCTTGGCCATGTTCGGCGTGTACTGGGAAATACTCACCCCGTACGACTTACTGTTGGCGTAGCCGAAACTGGCCATCTTGCTGTTGACGATGTAGGTCTCGGTGCCGCCCCAGGCCAGCAGAAACGGCCGGAATTCCTTCGGCGAACGGAAGGTGGCCGGGCCGTTGTCCTTCTCGCGCCAGCCAGTGACTTTGGTGTCACGCACGAACAGCTGACCGTCGTTGACCAGGAACGAACCGGCCTCTTGCGACAGACGCAACTCCTGGGTCTGGCCGTCGATTTCGAGGATGCCTTTACGGCCGACCACGATCGGCAGCTTCGCCAGGTACACGCCCGGCGAGGTCTCGCTGAAGTACTGCTTGGGCAGTTTCTGCGCCAGATCCTTGAGGTTCAGGTAGCCGTCGTCGACGAAGATCGCCTGCGGGATGCCGTGCTGACGCACCACCCATTCGGCCATCTTGTTGTCGCCGCCGATGAAGTCCTTCAGGGCGTCTTCCTGCATCATCCGGCGCACGCTGATCTTGCCCGGTTTGCTGCGATTGATTTTCGCGGCAGCGGCCTCGGCGGTGTAGCCGGACAGGTCGGGCAGTTTCGGCTTGGCCAGTTCCAGCGCCTCGGTCGGCGCGCTGCTGACGGTGTAGGTCTTGGCTTGTTGCAGCTCTTTGGCGGTGGTCACCGGTTTGCCCTGTTGAGGCACAGCTGGTTCCACCGTGGCGAACGCGCCAGCGGAGGCCAGCAGCATGGCGCCGGCCAACAGGCTGAGCGAGCCTTTCCTTGCATGGTGCATGTCGGGCACTCCCTTGGCGGTTTGCATCAGAAGCGCCAGATCACGTCGATGAACGCGCGGTGCATGTACGAATCGACCTGGCTGCCATAGGCATCACCCGGCTTGAACACGCCGCCACGGAAACGCACCAGCGCCGACGGTTCGTCGATCGACTGGCTCAACGCCGCCGGCAGCAAGCCTTGCTTGAAGTACTTGGTCACCACCAGGTCCATTTCCTGACCCAGGTCCTTGTTGCCATCCTGCAGCGGCAGCGAGGTGCTGGAGAGGATCGCGCCAGTGACGTCGTCGGTGTTGTTTTCCACGGCGTTGATGCCGTTGCTGCCCACCGGCTTGTTGCCGTCCACGCGCCAGAACTTGTGGTAGATCAGGCTGGCGTCGTACTGGTCGTTGAGCATCCACGAACCGAACAGGGTCGCGGTCTGCATGTTGTTCATTTCGCCACGGAACGCTTCGCCGAAACGGTGCACGCGCGAGCGGGTACCGGTGTAGTTGGAGCGGTTGCTCTCCAGACCGTTCTGCTGGTAATCGGCGCTGGCGCGGGCGTAGGCCGCACCGACCTGCCACTGCGGATCGAGGCGCAGACGCACGCCCAGATCGGTGGCCCAGCCGTTGATGTCATCACTGCGCTTGGCTTGGGCCGGACGGCTGCCATCGGCGTTCAGCGGGTTGACCGAATCAAGGTCGCCGCTCATGCCGGTGATGCTGCCCCAGTAGTTGACGGTGTTGGTGTTGCGCCAGTTGTAGGCGTCGCTGTCGGCGGTCAGACCGAGCCAGCTGATGTCGCCGTTCTGGGTTTTGTCGAGGGTGTCGCGGGGCACGCCCGGTTCGGCGTAATCGAGCTTGCCGTTGTCGTGGGTGTGATGACCGCGAATGCCGACCCAGTTACCCGGTGTCCACTGGTAGGCGGCATCGGCGTAGGCGTGCAGGCGATCCTTGTCTTTCGGCGCCAGCTCTTTGAGGTCAGTGCGGTATTCGCTGAAGCGTTCGGCGACACCGACGTTGGCGCGCAACAGGGTGGTGTCGAAGGTCCAGTTCAGCGCTTCGATGTTGGTGTCGCGCCATTGGCCGTCGTCATTGCGCAGGCGCTGGCGACCGAGCTTGAGCATCTCGCCGGGGTACGGCGTCAGGCCGCTGTAGCCGACCCAGAACTCGCGCATCGCCAAGTAGTTTTTCTTGGTTTTGCGATCACTGTTGTCGGTGGTTTGCTCACCGTCCGACTGCTGCAAGGTGTCGGTCTCGATGATGTCGGTCGAGGTCACGGCCTGGCCCATGGCGTAGGCACTCCACGCGCCGCTTTCGCCGTAGATCCAAGGACGCAGGTCCAGGCCCACACCGTTGACGTCGCCGCCGCTGGCGGTGCCGAGGTCGCGGTCGTCTTCGGACTGGCCGGTGATTTTCACTTCCAGGCCGAAGTTCTTGGTTTCAGTGATCGCGGCCAGTGTCGGGCAAGACCAGATCAGCGCGAACGTGAGGCCAATGCCAGCCTTCACAAAGGGATTCAACTTCATAGGGATTCCTCGCCGTCTTCTTCTTGCAGGGCGTGCAGTTGCAGCGTGTTCTGGTTCAGGGCGCCACGGCTGGCCTGTTCCTGTTGCAGCAGGCGCTGGGCTTCGGCCAGACGCTCGGGCGGCAATTGCGCGGCCAGGGTGGTCGCCAGTTCATCGGCTTGCGGGGTGTTCTGCGCCTTGGCCAATTGGCTGAATACGTAGGCGTTGAGCGGGTCGGGCTTGGTGCCCTTGCCTTGGGAAAACAGTTGGGCAATGGCGAAATCGGCGCTGTTCTGGCCATTGCGCGCAGCGGTCAGCAGGTGGTCGAGGGCCTTCTGTGGGTAGACCTTGCCCAGGTAACCACGGCGATAGATCTGGCCGAGGTAGTAGTCGGCGGCGACTTCGCGGCCGACGGCTTTCTGGAAGTGTTCTTCGGCGACTTTCGCGTCGGCCGGCACCAGTTTGCCTTCGTAGTAGAGCTTGCCCAGCAACAGTTCGGCGCGCGGCTGGTCGGCGGCGCGGCCGTTGTCCAGGTACTTCATCATCTGATCGACGTCGCCCAGTTCCGGGAAGTCGTAGAGCAGTTGCGCGAGGGTCACCCACGATGCCGGGTAGCCCGGGGCGATCGGTTCGAGCAGCGACTGCGCGGTCTTCTCGTCGGTCTTGCCCAGGGTCGAATCGGCCAGCACGCGGGCCACCGAATCGACGCGCTGCGCGCTGACTGTGCCACGGCTGTAACCGGCCTGCATCTGCTTGATCAGCTCGGCCTGTTGCTCCGGCTGGGCCCGTTTCTGATAGACCGTGGCCAGTTCGACGTAGCAGATGTCGGTGGTGTTGAGCGCGGCTTTGCAGATTTTTTCCACGTCATCCAGATGCTGGTCGTAAGTGCCTTGGGTGCGATACAGCAGCACCTGCGCCAGACCGGCTTCCGGGTAGCCGGATTTGCGCCACTGATCGATCTGCTGCTGTGCGTTGATGTTCGGGAAGCTGTGCGGGAATTGCAGGTACAGCATCGCCAGCGGGATCAACGTGTTGCCTTCGCCATTGGCGGCGGCTTTTTTCAACAGGCTTTCGGCTTCGTGGTGCTCGGCCTCGGTGGAGCCCGGTTTGGCCACCAGCAGGCGACCGAGACGGGCCTGAGCCCGAGGCGACACGTCGGCGGCGGCGCGGTAGGTCGCTTCGGCCTGTTTGATCTGCTCGGGGTCGCGGCTGTCGACCTGGATATCGGCGAGGCCGACTTGCGCCTCGCTGTAACCCAGATCCGCCAATGCGCGGTAGTTCTGCGCGGCGGTGGCAGTGTCGCCACGCTTGAGCGCTTCGTTGGCCAGGCGTTGGTCGGGCAGGCCGGCGCAACCGGCGAGACTTACCGCCAATGCCAGCGAGCACACCATCAAACCCATGTGGGAGCGAGCCTGCTCGCGAAGCAGTCGACTCGGTACTTCAGACAAACCGCGCTGATCCTTTCGCGAGCAGGCTCGCTCCCACAGGTTCGGCGGTGTGTTCAAGATAGGAGTAGTCACAGGCATGTCCTCGACTTAAAGACCGGCAGCCATGGCTTTGTCGATCAGCCAGTTCAGGTTCGGACCACGATCGCTGTTCACTTCCACCGGGCGCCCGGCGAAGCTGCTGTCCAGTGGTTCGTCTGGCTGGATCTGCACGCGGATGTCGGAGGACAGGTCGGCGCTTTTCAGGCTGGTGCTGCTGACGATCTTGCCGGTGCGGGTCTGGTCTTCGCCGGCGATCTGGAAGCTCACTGGCGTCCCCGGACGCACGTCGCCGAACTGGCGATAGGAGAAGCGCGCATCGACGGTGGCCTGGGTGTTGCGCGGTACCAGAGTGAAGATCACGTCGCCCTTGCTAGCGTACTGACCGTCAGCCACCAGTTGCTGGGCCACGGTGCAATCGCACGGAGAAGTCAGGGTGCCGGTCATTTGCTTGCCGAACAGTTCTTCAACCTTGGCCGGTTGCAACTGGTCTTCGTCCAGATGGCCCTTGAGCACGTCGAGCATGCTGGTGCTGAAGGTCGCCAGCGGCGCGCCTTTGGCGGCGACGCCGTCGGACTTGACCAGGCTCTGCACCGTGCCGTCACGCGGCATGGTGATGTTCATTCCCGGCACGCTGACCAGACCTGCTTGCGCGTGGCTGACGAAGTACATGCCGTACACCGACTTGAAGACGAAACCGAAAGCGACCAGACCGATGGCGAAAATGCCGGCGCTGAAAGTCACGGCTTTCAGACGCCCGAACGGGGTCATGCCGCTGCCGCCGTCCTTGACCTTGCGCGCCTTGGTGAAGTTGTCGCGCTGCAGGGTCGCCAGTACTTCACCCATGCTGACGATGTCGCCGGCCAGGTGCGAAGTGATCAGGTGACGCAGGGTCGAGATGTCCTGCGGTTCCAGATTCTGGAACTGGCAACCGGCGCGGCCGCTCTGGCGGTCGTAGGAGCGCACTTGCAGTTCGACGTCCATGGCCAGGCCGAGGTTGTCGATGACGAATTGCAGGCGTGCCTTGTACACCTCGCCGATGGTCAGCGGCAGTTGCCCGGCGTTGAACGCCAGACCGCCGGCGGACAGGTCGAGGACCCGCGCTTCGACCGGCGTCCGGTCTGGGCCGAAGAAACGCAGTTTGGCCGGGATTTTCACTCGGGCGTGCTGACGCTGGGCTTCGGATTCATGCACTACGTTGGCGTTGACGGCGGTATTCATGGGGGCGATTTCCTTGTTAATTCAATAGGGGCAGGTCAGACCATCATCAGCAGCACGGCGACGAAAATGCTGCCGGCGGAGAAGGTCATGGTCCGAGACGACCAGGTGTTGAACCAACGTTGAAAGCTGGCGAGATCACGGGTCAGGGAAGTGGGTTGGCGCGTCCAGGATTGCTGGTCGAGGCGGAAGAATACGTAGATCTTCACCAGCGCACCGACGATCTGGTTGTAATACAGAATCACGGGATAGGCCGGGCCGATCCGGTGACCGGAGCACGACAGCAGCAGGGTCAGAATCAGGCGGGTGATGCCGATCCACAGCAGGTAGGCGAGGATGAACGCGCCGCCGTACTTGAAGCTGGCGATGAGGGCCACGGTCAGGCCCAGCAACGACGTCCACATCGATACGCGCTGATCGAACAGCACCACCGAGGTGAAGGCGCCGAGGCGTTTCACACCCAGGCCCAGCGCTCGCGAGTTCTGGCGCAGGTTGTTGCCGTACCAGCGGAACATCAGTTTGCGGCTGGCCTTGATGAAGCTCTTTTCCGGCGGATGCTCAACGGTGTTGATCGCGGCGTCCGGCACGTAAAAGGTGTCGTAACCCAGGCGCATCAGGCTGAACCAGCTCGACTTGTCGTCGCCGGTCAGAAACTTGAAACGGCCCAGGCGCCAGTGTTGCAGCGAGTCGCTTTCGACGTCGGCGATGAATTCCGGATCGGTCACCACGGTGGCACGAAACACCGACATGCGCCCGGTCATGGTCAGCACGCGCTTGGACAGGGCCATCGAGCACATGTTGATGTGGCGCTGGGCAAAACGCAGCTTGTGCCATTCGCTCATGATGTAGCCGCCACGTACTTCGCAGAATTCGTTGGTGGTCAGGCCACCGACGTTGCCGATCAGCTGGAACCACGGCACGGTCTTGCGCACGGTGCCTTCGCCGAGCACGGTGTCGCCGTCGATCACGGCCACCACGGCACGGTCGTCCGGCAGGTGACGGGAGATCGCGCGGAAACCATAAGCCAGGCCATCGCGCTTGCCGGTGCCGGGAATGCGCACGAAGTCGAGCTTCACGCGGTCTGGCGGATTCATCCGCGCCCACAGCGCCTTGACCAGCAGCTCATCGGACATTTCGACGATCGAGCAGACCACGGTGGTCGGCAGTTCGCAGTCGATGGCTTCGCGGATCACCGAGCTGTAGACCTGCGCGGTGGTCAGCGCGTCGATACGGAAACTGGTGACCATCAGAAACACATGCGACGGATCCGCCGCTTTACCCAGCTTGCGCACTTTGCGGCGCAGATGCGGGTAAACGATGTAGAGAAAAATCATGCCGCGCACAAAGTGCGTTGCACCCATCGAGTAGCGCCAGATACCCACGGCGCCAATCAGGAAAATAAAGTCCTTCGACTCGGAGTCGAATGTGGACGTGGGCAGCATCAAGGCCAGGCCCAACAACAAACTGAGGTAAAACAGCCAACCGGCGGCCTGAAGTAGGCCGTGCTTTAGCCTGTGCATAATCTGCATCCGTCTCTATCTCGGGCGAGCCTGTCGGGTGGCCCGATGGGGTTAAGGCAGGCGAAGAACCGGCCGAGGGTTCAAATCCCCCGGCCGGAAGGCTGACTTACCAGCAGATACCTTCGGTGCGAGTACCCGGGTTGGTGGCTTTGGCCATGAAGCCGACCAGGTCGATGACCTGTTTGCCTTGCGGCGCTTCCTGGGCCAGCGCGCGGAACTTCTCGTCGCGGTTGCCGAGGATGATCACGTCGGAGTTGTCGATCACCGAATCGAAGTCCGAGTTGAGCAGGGACGACACGTGCGGGATCTTCGACTCGATGTAGTCCTTGTTCGCGCCGTGAACACGGGCGTACTCGACGTTGCTGTCGTAGATGCTCAGGTCGTAGCCCTTGCCGATCAGCATTTCGGCCAGTTCCACCAGCGGACTTTCGCGCAGGTCATCGGTACCGGCCTTGAAGCTCAGACCGAGCAGGGCGACTTTGCGTTTGTCGTGGCTTTCAACGATGTCGAAGGCGTTCTGCACTTGCGATTCGTTACTGCGCATCAGCGAGTTGAGCAACGGCGCTTCGACGTCCAGCGAACCTGCACGGTAGGTCAGGGCGCGCACGTCTTTGGGCAGGCACGAACCACCGAAGGCGAAGCCCGGGCGCATGTAGTACTGGGACAGGTTGAGGGTCTTGTCCTGGCAGACCACGTCCATCACTTCACGACCATCGACGCCAACCGCTTTGGCGATGTTGCCGATCTCGTTGGCGAAGGTGACCTTGGTTGCGTGCCAGACGTTGCAGGTGTACTTGATCATCTCGGCGACCGCGATGTCCTTGCGGATGATCGGCGCGTCGAGTTCTTCGTACAGCGATTGCAGAACGTCGCCCGAGGCCTTGTCGAACTCGCCGATGACGGTCATCGGTGGCAGGTCGTAGTCCTTGATCGCGGTGGATTCACGCAGGAATTCCGGGTTGACCGCGACGCCGAAATCGACACCGGCCTTCTTGCCCGAGCAGTCTTCGAGGATCGGGATCACCACGTTGGCGACGGTGCCCGGCAGCACGGTGCTGCGTACCACGATGGTGTGGCGGGTGGTTTTTTCACGCAGTACGAAACCGATCTCGCGGCACACCGCCTCGATGTAGTTCAGTTCCAGGTCGCCGTTCTTCTTACTCGGCGTACCGACGCAGATCATCGACAGGTCGGTGTCACGAATCGCCTCGGCGAAGTTGGTCGTACCGCGCAAACGACCGGTCTCGATACCCTGAGCCAGAAGTTCGCCCAGACCCGGTTCCACAATCGGCGACTTGCCGGCGTTGATCATGTCGATCTTGTCTTTGGCAACATCGACGCCAACCACGTCATGGCCCCGTGCAGACAGGCAACCGGCACACACTGCGCCAACGTAACCCAAACCAAATATGCTGATGCGCATCGCAATTACCTCTGTGTTTTATCAAGCCATTAGATGGCCGGAGTTAATGGTGTTCAGCGGTCATAGTGCACTCGAAAGTGCGGCATACAGGCGCCACAATGCCGTGTGCAGGCATACTAAGTTCCGAGTGTCTAAATAAGTGCACTCAAGATGTGCGCAACTAGGCCTTAGTTGTTATGACTTGCCCTGTTATGCAGCGGATCTTCTTGCTGGAAGACTCTTGTGCATGTGTTCAGTCCACCTGATGTCGGACGAAAGGCCCGTAGATCAAGCGGTTGGGTGCTCAGGCGAGCACAATTACAGGGGCGCAGCCTTGGCCTTGTAGAGGATGTTTATGGTGCGTATCACCTATCCATCGTTAGTTGATCAGATGAGTGAACCATCTAGGCAAGTTGCTGTGACAACTTGGTTACATGGTTCTCCGCTCTGCGTAAGTTATCTCGTACAAACTCGGCGAGAATCGTTACCGGTGGTATGAGCTATGCATTTGGACATAGTTCCTACCCGCTCATCGCGAAATCTGAAATTTTTTGAAATATTGCCAAAGATGGCACTGGTCTCAATTTGATAGCACTTTCGATTTGGGCCTTTGTTAATCGGTGCGTAATCGAGCTAGATAGTTTTGTGCCACTACCGTAAAAAAATTTACGTGCCACTACTGAAAAAAAGTGAGGCTGTCGAGTGAAACTAAAATTAGAATTGGGCAGGACGATTTTATGGCGCCAATAAAACGGCGAAATGTTGCGAGGGATTTTTGACGTCGTGCGAGCTGCACGACTCTTTATAGAAAGAGTCGTGCAATGGGCATGCTTTATTCCGGGGCGTGGTCGCGCAAAAACACCAGATTGTCCGGTTTAGATTGCTCGGCGCTGTAGCGATAACCCTGCACATCGAACTGCTTGAGCAGGGCAGGATCGCTGATTTTTTCCTGAATCACGAAACGGCTCATCAGGCCGCGGGCCTTCTTCGCGTAGAAGCTGATGATCTTGTACTGGCCGTTCTTCAGGTCCTTGAAATCGGTGTTGATGATCCGGGCGTTCAGGGCGCTGCGTTTGACCGCCGAAAAGTACTCGTTGGAGGCCAGGTTCAGCAGCACATCGTCGCCCTGATCGGCCAGCGCTTCGTTGAGCCATTCGCTGATGCGCGTACCCCAGAACGCGTACAGGTCCTTGCCACGGGCGTTGGCCAGTTTGGTGCCCATTTCCAGACGATACGGCTGCATCAGGTCCAGCGGACGCAGCAGGCCATAGAGACCGGAGAGCATGCGCAAGTGCTTTTGCGCATAGTCGAACTGAGCTTCGCTGAACGATTGCGCGTCGAGGCCGGTGTACACGTCACCCTTGAACGCGAGCAGCGCCTGCTTGGCGTTTTCCGGGGTGAAGGCGGGCGTCCAGCTGCCGAAACGCGCGGCATTCAGGCCGCCGATCTTGTCGGACACGTGCATCAGTTCGCTGATCTGTGCCGGGCTCAGTTCGCGCAGCTGCTGGATCAGCTCCTGAGAGTGATCGAGGTATTGCGGCTGGGTAAAGCGCTGGGTCGCCGGCGGTGTTTCGTAATCGAGGGTCTTGGCGGGGGAAATCACCATCAGCATGAAGTCGTCTCCTTTTATCGTGGGGGCGATTCTAGGGGGTTGGCCGAGTGGACTCCAGCTATCAAGTCCATAGGTGATCGACGGCCTAACTCAAACCCTCTGTGGGAGCGAGCCTGCTCGCGAAAGCAGATTCAGATTCACTATAAATGTGGACCGATACACCGTATTCGCGAGCAGGCTCGCTCCCACAGGAGATAGGTGTTGCTGCTGGGAATCGTGCGGGATCAGCTATAGTGCCGCGCGGGTTTGGTTATGGAGACACCCCTTTGCGCATTGTTCTTTTATTCACCGCGTGGCTGTTGAGCTTCGGGGCCATGGCGGCGCCGGGCGATGTGGCGACGCTGGATCGCAGCACCTGGCCGGAGCAACTGAGCAGCCCGACGCTGTTCGACGTCGCCTCGCGCGCGGAAATCCTCATGTTCGCCCGGGGCCTGCTCGGCACCGAGGCGCTGGACGAGGCCGCGCTGGCCCAGCGCCTTGGGCTGCGCACGGTCAACGTCGACGCGATCAGCCACCTGCGGCAGCGGCTCTGGGAACGTCTGTTGGCCAACTACAACTTCGCCCAGCAGAGCTGCGATCAGGATGCCTCGTTCTGCTTCCTCGTCGAAGACCTCTCGACCCTGCGCGAGCAGGCCGCCAAGTTCGTGGTCAGCGACGACAGCTATTACACCAAGTGGGCCGAGCCGAGCCGGTTGTTTCATCTGCAGTATCTGGACGAGCTGATGCGCAAGGCCGCGCTGTCACCGCAAACCAGCAGCGAAGTCGATCAATTCGGCGACTACGAGCGCAATGGCGACGAGATGCACGATCGACTGTTTCTGCTGAGCTTCGACAGCGCCGCCAATCTGCAGCCGGACAACACCGACTGGATTGCCGACTATCTGCGCAAATCCAATCTCAGCGGCACGTTCTTCCTGTTGGGCAAGGATGTTCAGGCGCGTCTGGCCGATCACTCGGTGAGCAATCTGCAATCGGAGTTCTCGAAACAGTGTGTCGGCGTGCAGGGTTGGGAGTTCCGTTCCCACAGCTATTGGCAGGACTGGCAGGACTCGGTGCGCCGCAGCGCCGATCTGGTGAAGAACAAGTTGCCGGAAAACTACGTGCCGCTGTTCCGTCCGCCGGAGGGGCAGCGTCGCTCTGATGCTGGCAGTTTCTTCCGCAATCAGGGCCTGCAAGTGGCGCTGTGGGACATCGATGCCCAGGATGGTGCCGGCAAGCTCAAGGGCGCGCAGAGCGCGCAGCGGGTGCTGACCCTGATGCTGCTGTGGCGTCACGGGGTGATCAATTTCAACATGAAACAGGATGCGGTGAAGACCGCGTTGCCGTGGCTGATCACGCAAACTGCACAAAGCGGCATCGGCTTTGAAGACTGTCAGGACGGGTTTCGCTGACAAACGGCAAAAGCCCGGAAACATTAGGCTTGGGGCGATTTTTCTAGAGAATTCGATGCAGGCGGACTTCCGACTTTAGCGGGGTCTGGACGGTCCGCCAAGGGCTTTTCGTCACTCTGCAAAATAAACTTAAAAAAACCGTCAAAGTGCTTTTTTATGTCATGGGTTTTGGAGTATTACGAAGACAGACCGCCGAAACCTGCAACACAGGTGGCGTCTTCCAAGACTCCTTTTGTGTGCAGTTCATCCAGGCCCTCGTGGATGGATTCGGCAGTCACTTCGAGGCGCAGCACCGCCCAGGTATTGCGTCGAATGGCTCCCACAAAGGTGACCGAGTATGGATGATCACGGACGTAGCCCTTCTTCCAACCAGCCAATCCTTTATGTACTCGATACCAACGTATTGATTCACGATCCAAATGCCCTGCTGAATTTCGAAGAACACCACGTCGCGATCCCGATGACCGTGCTCGAAGAGCTGGACAAGCTCAAGAGCGGCCATCACAGCGTTGCTGCCGAATGCCGCCAGGCGATCCGGCTGATCGACAAGACACTGGGCGATGCCTCCCCCGAGGACGTTGAACTGGGTGTGCCGATCCAGCGCGGCAAGGGCGGGCCAAAGGGCTTGCTGTCAATTCTGATGAGCAAACAGGCCGAATCGAACCTGATTCTGCCCGAGCATCTGAACGACAACAAAATCATCAACCAGTTGATCGACCTGCACACCCGTGATCCGAAGAAGGCCGTGGTGCTGGTCACCAAAGACATCAACATGCGCCTCAAGGCGCGCGCCTGCGGGATCGATGCCGAGGACTACAGCACCGACCAGTTGGTCGATGACGTGTCCCTGCTGCCCAACGGCTACCACAACATGACCGGCTCCTTCTGGGACCGCGTCAGCAAAGTCGAAACCCGTCAGGATCACGGCCGCACCTGGCATCAGGTGCAGTTGATCGACAACCTGCCGGCGGTGCACATCAACGAGTTCATCATTGACGAACAAGGCTTTGTCGGCTGGATCAAGGAAATCCAGGAAGACAAACTGCTGATCCTCGACCTGCATCAGGAACCGCTGCTGCATCAGGAAGCCTGGGGTCTCAAACCGCGCGACATCTATCAGAGCCTGGCGCTGTATGCGTTGCTGGATCCGGACATTCACCTGGTCAACCTGTCGGGTGCCGCCGGCTCCGGTAAAACCATTCTGGCGCTGGCTGCGGCGATCGAGCAGACCATGGTCAGCAAACGCTATCGCCGCATTATCGCGACCCGCAGCGTGCAGGGCCTGGACCAGGAAATCGGCTTCCTGCCGGGTACTGAAGCGGAAAAAATGGAGCCTTGGCTGGGCGCCATCACTGACAACCTCGAAGCCTTGCACATGGATGACGAAAACACCCATGGCAGCGTCGATTACATCCTCAGCAAAGTGCCGTTGCAGTTCAAATCGCTCAACTACATTCGTGGTCGCAGCTTCCAGCAGAGCCTGATCCTGATCGACGAATGCCAGAACCTCACGCCGCACCAGATGAAAACCATCATCACCCGGGCCGGCGCCGGTTCCAAAGTGGTGTGCCTGGGCAACCTCGCACAGATCGATACCCCTTACCTGTCCGCGACCAGCTCCGGGCTGACCTACCTGACCGAACGCTTCAAGGATTTCCCCAACGGGGTGCACATCACCCTGCAAGGGGTGCCGCGCTCGATTCTGGCCGAATACGCCGAATCGCATTTGTAACCCTTCCAACAAAACCGGGCGGCCGCAATGCCGCCCGGTTTTTTATGGATAAACACAAGGCCATTGTAGGAGTGAGCCTGCTCGCGATAGCGGTGTGACATTCAGCATGAGTGTCGACTGATACACCGCTATCGCGAGCAGGCTCACTCCTACAGGGGATTTGCGGGGCAACAGTAATCTCACTCGCAGATATTTGACCCACAGGTTTACAATCCCTGCTCCTGATCAGGAGTAATCCCGTGCTGACTCATCTCGATTCCCAAGGTCGCGCCAACATGGTCGACGTCACCGAAAAAGCCGTGACGTTCCGTGAGGCGACGGCCCAAGCGCTGGTGCGCATGCTCCCCGAAACCCTGCAGATGATCGTCAGCGGAGGCCATCCCAAGGGCGACGTGTTTGCCGTGGCGCGCATTGCCGGCATTCAGGCGGCGAAGAAAACCAGTGATCTGATCCCGCTGTGCCATCCGCTGATGCTCACCGGGGTCAAGGTTGAACTCAGCGCTGAAGGTGACGACAGTGTGCGCATCGTCGCCCGCTGCAAGCTGTCAGGGCAGACCGGCGTGGAGATGGAAGCACTGACCGCTGCCAGCGTCGCCGCACTGACCATCTATGACATGTGCAAAGCGGTGGATCGCGGCATGATCATCGAAAGCGTGCGTCTGCTGGAGAAGGTCGGCGGCAAGAGCGGGCATTTTCAGGCGGAGCAGCCATGAAGCTGACGGTTAAATTCTTTGCCCGTTATCGTGAAGCACTGGGCGTGGACTCGGTGGAGGTCGAAGGCGATTTCGCCACGGTCGACACTGTGCGTGCGCTGCTCGCGCAACGCCAGGGTGCCGAAGTGCTGAGCGAACAGAACCTGATGTGCGCGCGCAACGAAGACCTGTGCCAGCTCGACGAGCCGGTGAGCGATGGCGACGAAGTGGCATTTTTCCCCACCGTGACCGGAGGCTGAGGCATGGCGATTCGGGTGCAGTCCATGGCGTTCGATCCCGGCGCTGAAGTCAACGCGATGCACGCGGCCAACGTCGGCGTTGGCGCGGTGGTAAGTTTTGTCGGCTACGTGCGCGACTTCAATGATGGGCTGGATGTGGCGGGGATGTTCCTTGAGCATTATCCGGGCATGACCGAAAAAGCCCTCGGCAAGATCGCCGTCGAGGCCGAGCAGCGCTGGCCGCTGCTGAAGCTGGAAGTGCTGCACCGCATCGGCGCGCTGGAGCCTGGCGAGCCGATTGTGTTTGTCGGTGCGGCCAGTGCCCATCGCCAGGCGGCGTTCGACGCCTGCGCTTTCGTCATGGACTACCTGAAAACCCGCGCGCCGTTCTGGAAGAAAGAAAACACCAGTGACGGCCCGCGCTGGGTCGAGGGGCGTGACAGTGATCATGCCGCTGCGGATCGCTGGAAGAAGTAATTACTGCATCGCCCTCTAGTCAGCCATCGCTGGCAAGCCAGCTCCCACAGTGTTTTGTGTCGTGCGCATATTTTATGTCCACCACTGAACCGTGTGGGAGCTGGCTTGCCAGCGATGAGGCCATCTGCAACACCAAAACCTTTCTTTCCTCTAATTGACGATTTGTACACATGAGTCCAATATGGATTTATAAGTACAAAAAAGACATATCCCCCCGTTCCAGCTCTTTTCTTCTGTCTTGCCAAACCAACAACAACCCGCGAGAGAACGAACATGAAGAAACTCCCCCTGATCACCGGTCTGGCCCTGAGCCTGTTGGCGTGCACCAGCTCGTTTGCCGCCGAGAAAACCTTGCGCATCGGCATCGAGGCCGCTTATCCACCGTTCGCTTCGAAAACCGACAAGGGTGAAATCGTCGGTTTCGACTACGACATCGGCAACGCCCTGTGCGCGCAGATGAAGGTCAAATGCGTGTGGGTCGAGGGTGAGTTCGATGGCCTGATCCCTTCGCTGAAAGTGAAGAAAATCGACATGGCGCTGTCGTCGATGACCATCAACGAAGACCGCAAGAAGTCGGTGGATTTCACCCACAAGTACTACTTCACGTCGTCGCGACTGGTGATGAAGGAAGGCGCTACGGTCGATGATCAATACGCCAGCCTCAAGGGCAAGACCGTCGGCGTGCAGCGCGCCACCACCACCGATCGTTATGCTACCGAGGTGTTCGAACCGAAGGGCATCAACGTCAAGCGCTACGGCAATAACGAAGAAATCTACATGGACCTGGCGGCCGGGCGGCTCGATGCGATTTTCGCCGACACCATCCCGCTGAACGATTTCCTGTCGATGCCACGCGGCAAGGGCTATGCGTTTGTCGGGCCGGAGCTGAAGGATCCGAAGTACGTGGGCGAAGGCGCGGGGATTGCGGTGCGCAAGGGCAATACCGAGCTGGTCAGCGAATTGAACACGGCCATCGACGGGATTCGGGCGAGTGGCGAGTATCAGAAGATTTCCCAGAAGTACTTCAAGTCTGACATTTACGGCGACTGACAGCCCGCTATCGCTGGCAAGCCAGCTCCCACAGTGACCGAGTCGTGCACAGATTTTGTGTACACCAAAAAAACTGTGGGAGCTGGCTTGCCAGCGATGGGGCCGGAAATGCCAATGCAGATCTTCAGCCCTTCAATTCCTTCAAATGCTTGTACACCGTCGCCCGCCCCATGTTCAGCACATTGGCCACATAGTTCGAGGCACTCTTGCCCTTGAACGCGCCTTCGGCGTGCAGGGCCAGCACCAGTTCGCGCTTGTGATCGCGGGTCAGCAGATTCAGGCTCAGTTGCCGCTCGCGCAGCCAGGCGTGGAGGAAGGTGTTGATGCGTTCCTGCCAGTCATCGCGAAACAGTGAATCCGGCTGCGGGATCAGTTTGCTCGGCGACAGGAACAGATCCAGCGCAGCCTTGGCATTCTCAAACAACGAAATATTCAGGTTGATGCACAGCACCGCCAGTGGCCGCTCTTCACCGTCGCGCAGCACGGTGCTCAGGCTGCGGATTTTCTGGCCGTCCCAATTGAGCTTTTCGTACGGGCCGATGTTGCGCTCGCTGACCTCCTCGCTGAGCATGTCTTCAAGCGATGAATCGTCGCCGATCTCGCGCTTGGACAGGTTGTTGGCGATGTAGTCGACCTTCTGCGTGCGCAGGTCGTGCAGCACCACCTCGGCGTGGGGAAAGAACAGCGTGGCGATGGCGTCGGCGATGGCACGGAAGTTATCCAGTGCCGGATCGATTTCGGGGGCGGTCATGATTGTGGAGCTCCAGGCGGCGTCAGCGCCCCCGTGCACGGGGGCGCTGCGAGTGTGCCGCAATCCGTTGGGCGCGTCATCCGCAGGGGCCATCAGCGCAGTCGTGAAGGGGAGAGCATGGCGCTGCTCAGGCCGAACTGCTGCAACGACTCAGGCAACGGCTGACCACGCACCAATGCCGCGCTGGCCTGGCCCATGGCCGGTGAGGTCTGAATACCGTAACCACCCTGTGCCGCGACCCAGAACAGCCCCGGCACCTGCGGATCGAAACCGCTGAGCAGATCACCGTCGGCGACGAAGCTGCGCAGTCCGGCCCAGGTGCGGGTCGGGCGGCGAATGGTCAGGGTCGTAGCCTCTTCGATCTGATAGATGCCCATGGCGATGTCCAGCTCTTCCGGTTGCACGTCATGCGGTTCGACCGGGTCGGCGTTGGCCGGCGAGCCGAGGAACATCCCGGCGTCGGGCTTCATGTAGAACGATTCGTCGAGGCTGACCAGCATCGGCCAGTGATGAATGTCCACGCCCTCGGGGCCGGCGAAAATGAACGCCGCACGGCGTTTCGGTTGCAGGCCCAGCGCCTGGGCGCCAGCCAGCGCGCCGATCTGGTCAGCCCAGGCGCCGGCGGCGTTGATGATGACCGGCGCGCTGAAGGTCTGACCGTTGGTTTGCACCTGCCAGAGGCCAGCGGCGTCGCGCGTCAGGCCCAGCACTTCGCAATCGGTGTGCACCTCGCCGTTGTTGCGGCGGATACCGCGCAGGTAGCCCTGATGCAGGGCGTCGGTGTCGATGTCACTGGCGGTCGGATCGTAGATCGCGCCGTGGACTTTTTCCCGACGCAGGATCGGCAGACGGGCGCAGGCTTCGTCGGCGCTGAGCAGCTGCATTTCTGGCACTGTGGCTTTGGCGCTGAGGTACTGGTTGTTCAGCTCGGCGGCGTCACCGCTGAAGTCCACGGTCATTTCGCCGCGCGGTGTCAGCAATGGGTGCTCGCAAAAGCCGCTCGGCGGATGGTCGAAAAACTCACGGCTGGCCAGTGTCAGCGCGCGCACCTGCGGCGTACCGTAGGCGGCGGTGTACAGCGCGGCAGAACGCCCGGTGGAGTGATAGGCCGGGTGCGATTCACGTTCGAGCACGATCACTTTGGCGTGGGGCGACAGCCAGAAACCGGTGGAAGCGCCGGCAATCCCGCCGCCGATGATGATGAAATCTGCCTGGCTCATGAAAGGTCTCCGGTGTTTACGCAATATCAAGGCGTTCACTAGTCCACTGTGGGAGCGAGCCTGCTCGCGAAAGCGGTGTATCAGTCGACATCTTCGGTGAATGTCAGGCCGCATTCGCGAGCAAGCCCGCTCCCACAATGGGATGTGTGGTGTCAGTTATTTAATTGATAAACCGCATTCGCCAGCGCAATGTCTTCCAGGCCCAGGCCAATTGAACGGAAAAATACGTGACGGTCGTAATCAGGGCGCGGCACTTTCTCGCTGAGCAGGTCGGCGAGGTCACCGACAATCGCAGACTTGTCCCAGCCATGCTGCTCGGTCGCGATCAACATCTCACCGGCCGAGCCCGGCGTGGTCAGCCGATAGTCACAGAACACTTGCATGTCGCCCAGGCTCTGCGGCGGCACCTCATGGGCGCGTGGCGCGTTGGTGCTGATCGAGGTGATCAGCGCCGGTTTGCTCAAGCTGGCCGGGTCGATGACCGGGCCGGCGGACGAGGTGCAGAGCATGATCACGTCCGCGTCTGTGAGGGCGACATCGCGGCTGTCGGCAATCTTCACCCCCGGGTAGATCTCTTTCAGCAGCGCCCGGGTTTCAGCGTCTTCAGACAGGCTCGGCGAATACACGCTGATGTTCTGCCAGTCGCGCAGACCTTTCACGTAATGCAAATGAGCCTGGGCAACCTTGCCGCTGCCGATGATCGCCAGTCGTTGGGCATTCAGCGGGGCGAGGGCATCGACTGCAACGGCGGTGGTCGCTGCAGTGCGTGCGGTGGTCAGCTCGCCGGCATCGCAAAGCAGCAGCGGTTGGCCGGTTTTCATCGACATTAATAGGGTCCACGCTGTCACCAGTGGCCCTTGCTCGCGGACGATGTACGGCGAGGTCTTGACCCCGTACACGCCGTCCTCGGCCAGCACCCCCAGATAATTGATGAAGTCGCCGGCGCCCTGCGGAAACTCCACCAACTGCTGCGCCGGTTGCACGGCGTGGCCGGCGGCGAGGTCGCGGAACAGTTTGCGCAGGATCTGCGGCACGTCGATGCGCGCCAGCAGCTCGCGGGCCTGGGTATGGTCGATCACGTAGGGTGTACTGGACATGTCAGGCTCCACGGTCTGGATGTAAACTAATTTGTCCATTATGGACTTTTAGTTGTCTACCGCAAGCGCCTGTTGAAAACGCCGGGCAAAAAAAAGCGCAGTCCGTTGCCGGCTGCGCTTTTTGCGTTACAGATCGCTTACTGCGGCTGCGGACGCTTGCGTTCAACAGCGCGCAACAGGTGCGTCGGTGGTGTTTCGCAGCTGATCTTGCGACCGAGTTTTTCTTCGATCGACGGCAACTGGTAGGAATCGTCCTCGCCGGCGAAGCTGATCGATACACCGTCGGCGCCCGCGCGACCGGTACGGCCGATGCGGTGTACGTAGTCGTCCGGCACTTCCGGCAGGGTGAAGTTGATCACGTGGCTGATGCCGTCGATGTGGATGCCGCGACCGGCGACATCGGTGGCCACCAGCACGCGGATCTTGCCTTCGCGGAAGCCTTCAAGGGTCTTGATGCGCTTGTGCTGCGGCACGTCGCCGGACAGTTGCGCGGCGTTGATGCCGTCGCGCACCAGGCGCTCTTCGATGCGGCGCACTTCGTCCTTGCGGTTGGCGAAGACGATCACGCGTTCCCAACCGTTGTCGTTGACCAGGTTGTAGAGCAGTTTGTATTTGTCAGCCGCGGCCACCGCATAGATGTGCTGCTCGACGTTTTCGTTGGCCACGTTGGTGACTTCGATTTCAACGATTGCCGGATCGGTGGTCCATTGCTTGGCCAGGTTCATCACGTCTTCGGTGAAGGTCGCGGAGAACAGCAGGGTCTGACGCTCGGACTTCGGCGGGGTCTGGCGAATGATCTGCCGCACTTGCGGGATGAAGCCCATGTCGAGCATGCGGTCGGCTTCGTCCAGCACCATCACTTCGACCATGTCCAGATGCACGTCGCCGCGCTGGTTGAAGTCGAGCAGACGGCCCGGGGTGGCGACGAGGATGTCGCAGTGGCGCGCTTCTAGGTGCTTGAGCTGCTTGTCGAAGTCCATGCCGCCAACGAACGTCATCACGTTGAGGCCGGTGTACTTGGTCAGGTCGGCAGCATCCTTGGCGATCTGCACCACCAGCTCACGGGTCGGCGCGATGATCAGCGCACGGGGTTCACCCATGTAGCGTTCTTTCGGCGGTGGCGTCTGCAACAACTGAGTTATGATCGAGATCAGGAACGCAGCGGTCTTGCCGGTGCCGGTCTGCGCGCGGCCGATGGCATCTTTGCCGGCGAGGGTGAAACCCAGCACCTGCGCCTGGATCGGCGTGCAGTACGGGAAGCCCAGGTCCTGGATGGCGTGCATCAGTTCCGGAGCGAGCTTGAAATCGTGAAAGCGGGTTTTGCCTTCCTGGGGTTCGACAACGAAATCTTCGAGCTTCCAGGGAATGACCGGTGCCTTGGGCTTCGGTTCGCGGCGCGACCGGGGTGGTTTCGGCGCTTCGGCGCGGACCGGTTCGGTGGCGATGGCAGGTTGCGGCTCGGGCTGGGGTGTCGCTACCGGAGCCGGACGTTCAGCCTTGGGCGTATCGCAGCGAGGGCCGGGGGCGTGCGACGGCGCACTGGGGACTGGCGCGAGCTGCTCAGCCTCGCTTTTACCGAACATTTTCTTGAGTGCTTTGAGCACGGTCATCTCATCAATTGGTTAAGGAATGTACGCCGGCCAGTGTAATGCAAGAAACGGGCGCGGCGTAGTGGGATGATCAAAGGGGCGTTCGCGCTGAAACGATCAACGCAGGCGTTCAGCCAGCCAGACGCCGATATCACGAATTTCTTCGGGTAACACTTCGTGCTCCATTGGGTATTCCTGCCATGTCACGGTGACACCATGCTTCACCAAATGCTCATAGGCGCTGCGCCCCATCGAGTTCTGCACCACGCCGTCGAACTGGCCGTGCAGGCACAGCGCAGGAATACGCTGCTGACTGGCTGAAAGCTCCATCTCGTCAGTGAAGGTCGGGGCATAGGTGGAGAGGGCAAGTACGCCACCCAACGGGCCTTGCCACTTTATATAAGCGGTGTGCAAAACGACGGCGCCGCCTTGGGAAAACCCGGCGAGAAAAATCCGCGAAGCGTCTATTCCGCTGGCGCGCTCCTTTTCGATCAATTCAATGATGCGATCCGCCGACGCTTCCAACTGCTCACGGTCAATCGACCGTGCCGGGCTCATGGCCTTTATGTCGTACCAGCTCGGCATCTCGTAACCACCATTGATGGTGACGGGCAGGGTAGGCGCTTGCGGCAATACGAAGCGGGTAGTCAGCAGGCTTTCCTGCAGCGCTTCGGCGACCGGCAAGAAGTCATAGCGGTCCGCGCCGAGGCCGTGCAGCCAGATTACGCAGGCGTCTGCAGGCTTTACGGGTTGAAGAATCAGGGGCTCGGTCATGGCTGCTCCAAAAATGTGCGGGCGCTCTCAATAAGTGCGTGATTGAGGTGCGCGTCCGGTCGATCCGTTAAGAAGATGTCGCAAGGCTACAAGTTTTGCTATTGACCTGTCGCGCAATCGCTTCAGCAAGCGGTGTGGTACGGGCTTTGCTATGGAGGATTCTGTACGAAGCGTCCTACGCCTTGCGGTAACACTATCAGTGTACGTCTTGCGACGGGATTGCAAAGAATCCGGTGATGGATGTTCGCCAATGGCCGCTACGGGCAAAGCGAACGTGAAAGGGCTACAGCCCGTTCGGCCGATTGGTGAGAAGTGAGTTGTCCATGATGTGGATTTTCTCCTACTAGACTCATAGCGAAGGTCTTACGTCGGTTGACCCCAAAAAAAGCCAACACGGGTCAACAACGCCTCAAAAGGGTGCGACTGGACTCAAGCTCCGACACAACAAGAGCAAAACTGGAGGTTTGAATGAAGATGTTGAAATCCACTCTGGCGGTCGTGACTGCAGCAGCAGTACTCGGCGTCAGCGGGTTCGCTCAGGCGGGTGCAACCCTGGATGCCGTGCAGAAGAAAGGTTTCGTGCAATGTGGCGTGAGCGACGGTCTGCCGGGTTTCTCGGTGCCGGACGCTTCGGGCAAGATCCTCGGGATCGACGCTGACGTCTGCCGCGCTGTGGCCGCTGCCGTATTCGGCGACGCCAACAAGGTCAAGTTCAGCCAGTTGAACGCCAAGGAGCGCTTCACCGCGCTGCAGTCCGGCGAAATCGACCTGCTCTCGCGCAACACCACCATGACCAGCTCGCGCGACGCCGGCATGGGCCTGAAATTCCCGGGCTTCATCACTTACTACGACGGCGTGGGCTTCCTGGCCAACAACAAGCTGGGCGTGAAAAGTGCCAAGGAACTGGACGGTGCAACCATCTGCATCCAGGCCGGTACCACCACCGAACTGAACGTGTCCGACTACTTCCGCGCCAACGGCCTGAAGTACACCCCGATCACTTTCGACACCTCCGATGAAAGCGCCAAGTCGCTGGAATCCGGTCGTTGCGACGTGCTGACCTCCGACAAGTCGCAGCTGTACGCACAGCGCAGCAAACTGGCTTCGCCAAAAGACTACGTGGTGCTGCCGGAAACCATTTCCAAAGAACCGCTGGGCCCGGTCGTACGTAACGGCGACGACGAGTGGCTGGCGATCGTTCGCTGGGTTGGCTACGCGCTGCTGAACACTGAAGAAGCCGGCGTGACCTCGAAAAACGTGTTGGAAGAAGCCAAATCCACCAAGAACCCGGACGTCGCCCGTCTGCTGGGTGCTGACGGTGAATACGGCAAAGACCTGAAACTGCCGAAGGACTGGGTTGTGAAAATCGTTTCGCAGGTCGGTAACTACGGTGAAATCTTCGAGAAAAACCTCGGCAAGAGCACTCCGCTGGAAATCGACCGTGGCCTGAACGCGCTGTGGACCAACGGCGGCATTCAGTACGCACCACCAGTGCGCTAATGGTTCTATCACCCGGCGGGCCAACCGCCGGGTGATGTTCTGTTCCATTTCTTCCGGGGCACTTCATGCAAAATTCAATCGGCGCACCAAAGCAGAGGCTCAGCCTCAGCGATCCGCGAGTGCGTGCGTGGCTGTTTCAGATCATCACCGTCGTGGCGGTGGTCGCCATGGGCTGGTATCTGTTCGATAACACCCAGACCAACCTGCAGCACCGGGGCATCACCTCCGGTTTCGACTTTCTGGAGCGCAGTGCCGGGTTCGGCATCGCTCAGCACCTGATCTCCTACACCGAAGCGGACAGTTACGCTCGGGTGTTCGTGATCGGCCTGCTCAACACCCTGTTGGTGACCTTCATCGGCGTGATCCTGGCGACCCTGCTGGGCTTCATCATCGGTGTGGCGCGGCTGTCGCCGAACTGGATCATCAGCAAACTGGCGACCGTGTACGTGGAAGTGTTCCGCAACATTCCGCCGCTGCTGCAGATCCTGTTCTGGTACTTCGCGGTATTCCTGACCATGCCGGGACCGCGCAACAGCCACAACTTCGGCGACACCTTCTTCGTCAGCAGCCGTGGCCTGAACATGCCGGCCGCGCAAATGGCTGACGGCTTCTGGGCGTTCTTCATCAGCGTGGTGCTGGCCATCGTCGCCATCGTGCTGATGTGCCGCTGGGCCAACAAGCGTTTTGAAGACACCGGCGTACCGTTTCACAAGTTCTGGACCGGCCTGGCGATCCTGCTGGTGATCCCGACCTTGTGCGCGCTGATCTTCGGTGCCCCCCTGCACTGGGAAATGCCGCAACTCAAGGGTTTCAACTTCGTCGGCGGCTGGGTGCTGATCCCGGAACTGCTGGCGTTGACCCTGGCGCTGACCGTGTACACCGCCGCGTTCATCGCGGAAATCGTCCGTTCGGGGATCAAGTCGGTCAGCCATGGCCAGACCGAAGCGGCGCGTTCGCTCGGCCTGCGCAACGGCCCGACCCTGCGCAAGGTGATCATTCCGCAAGCCCTGCGGGTGATCATTCCGCCACTGACCAGCCAATACCTGAACCTGGCGAAGAACTCGTCGCTGGCCGCCGGTATCGGTTATCCGGAAATGGTTTCGCTGTTCGCCGGCACCGTGCTCAACCAGACCGGTCAGGCCATCGAAGTCATTGCCATCACCATGAGCGTGTACCTGGCGATCAGTATCAGCATTTCCCTGCTGATGAACTGGTACAACAAGCGCATTGCGCTGATCGAGCGGTGAGGAAACGCGCATGACAACCCATACTTTCAAACCCGACATGCCACCGCCGGCCAAGGTCTTCGGCCCGATGGCATGGATACGCGCGAACATGTTTTCCAGCTGGCTCAACACCCTGCTGACCCTGTTTGCGTTTTATCTGATCTACCTTGTGGTCCCACCGATCCTCAGCTGGGCGATTCTCGATGCCAACTGGGTCGGCACCACCCGCGCCGACTGCACCAAGGACGGCGCCTGCTGGGTGTTCATTCAGCAGCGTTTCGGCCAGTTCATGTACGGCTACTACCCGACCGGCCTGCGCTGGCGCGTCGACCTGACCGTGTGGCTGGCGGTGATCGGCGTGGCACCGCTGTTCATCTCGCGCTTCCCGCGTAAAGCGGTGTACGGTCTGAGCTTCCTGGTGATCTACCCGATTGTCGCCTGGTGCCTGCTGCACGGTGGCGTGTTCGGCCTCGACGCCGTGGCGACCAGCCAGTGGGGCGGTCTGATGCTGACCCTGGTCATCGCCACCGTGGGTATCGCCGGCGCCTTGCCGCTGGGGATCATTCTGGCGCTGGGCCGGCGCTCGAACATGCCGGCGATTCGTGTGGTCTGCGTGACCTTCATCGAGTTCTGGCGCGGCGTGCCGTTGATCACCGTGCTGTTCATGTCCTCGGTGATGCTGCCGCTGTTCCTGCCCGAAGGCATGAACTTCGACAAGCTGCTGCGGGCGCTGATCGGGGTGATCCTGTTCCAGTCGGCCTACGTTGCCGAAGTGGTGCGCGGCGGTCTGCAAGCGATCCCCAAAGGTCAGTACGAAGCGGCAGCGGCGATGGGCCTCGGTTACTGGCGCGCCATGGGCCTGGTGATTCTGCCGCAAGCCTTGAAGCTGGTAATCCCCGGCATCGTCAACACGTTTATTGCGCTGTTCAAGGACACCAGCCTGGTGATCATCATCGGCCTGTTCGACCTGCTCAACAGCGTCAAGCAAGCCGCTGCCGACCCGAAATGGCTGGGCATGGCCACCGAAGGCTACGTGTTCGCCGCCCTGGTGTTCTGGATTTTCTGTTTTGGTATGTCGCGCTATTCCATGCATCTGGAACGCAAGCTCGACACTGGCCACAAGCGTTAGGAGTTCTCTGTAAATGAGCGAAGCAATCAAAAAGCCTGTCGGCCCTGAAGGCATTATCCAGATGCAGGGCGTGAACAAGTGGTACGGCCAGTTCCACGTGCTGAAAGACATCAACCTCAACGTCAAACAGGGCGAGCGCATCGTCCTGTGCGGCCCGTCGGGTTCGGGCAAATCGACCACCATCCGCTGCCTCAACCGTCTGGAAGAGCACCAGCAGGGCCGCATCGTCGTCGATGGCGTGGAGCTGACCAACGACCTCAAGCAGATCGAAGCGATCCGCCGCGAAGTCGGCATGGTGTTCCAGCACTTCAACCTGTTCCCGCACCTGACCATCCTGCAGAACTGCACGCTGGCGCCGATGTGGGTGCGCAAGATGCCCAAGCGCAAGGCCGAGGAAATCGCCATGCATTATCTGGAGCGCGTACGCATTCCGGAGCAGGCGCATAAATTCCCGGGGCAACTGTCCGGCGGTCAGCAACAGCGTGTGGC
Organism: Pseudomonas sp. lyk4-TYG-107; assembly: GCF_030209055.1. Lineage (NCBI taxonomy): Bacteria > Pseudomonadati > Pseudomonadota > Gammaproteobacteria > Pseudomonadales > Pseudomonadaceae > Pseudomonas > Pseudomonas sp. lyk4-TYG-107. The sequence goes on along the minus strand of NZ_JARVST010000027.1, from coordinate 87,911 downwards.
GATTGCCCGCGCGCTGTGCATGAAACCGAAAATCATGCTGTTCGACGAACCGACCTCGGCCCTCGACCCGGAGATGGTCAAAGAGGTGCTGGACACCATGATCGGCCTCGCCGAAGACGGCATGACCATGCTCTGCGTGACCCACGAAATGGGCTTCGCCCGCACCGTGGCCAACCGGGTGATCTTCATGGACAAGGGCGAAATCGTCGAACAGGCGGCGCCGAACGACTTCTTCGACAACCCGCAGAATGACCGTACCAAGCTGTTCCTGAGCCAGATCCTGCATTGATCGAAATCAGCCAGTGAAATAAACCCGGACCTGTTCCGGGTTTTTTTTTGCCCGCGATTTGCCCCTTGTGCCGATTCGGCTGCCTGACTACCATGTCAGGAAATTCATCCTATGATTGGATGAAAGGGCAAATTCAATGACAGACATCTCACCTTTGATCAAACGATCCCTGGTCGATCAGGCTCTGGATCAGTTGCGTCAGCGCATCAGCGATGGCGTGTGGCAGGTCGGCGAACGGCTGCCGACCGAGCCTGAGTTGTGCGCCGAACTGGGCATCAGCCGCAACACGGTGCGCGAAGCCATGCGCGTGCTGGCGTTTTCCGGGTTGATCGAAATCCGGCAGGGCGACGGCAGTTATCTGCGCGCAGTGGTCGATCCGATGGACACGCTCAAGGCGTTATCACGCTGCTCGCTGGAGCAGGCGCGCGAGACCCGGCACATCCTCGAAGTCGAAGCGATTGGCCTGGCCGCGTTGCGTCGCACCGATGAAGATCTCGCCGCGCTGCGCGAAGCGCTCGGCACCAGCGGCAGCCACTACCACGGCGATCTCGACACTTACATTGCCTGCGATCTGGTGTTCCACCGCCGTCTGGTGGACGCCGCGCACAACCCCACCCTCAGCGAGTTGTATCGCTATTTCTCCAGCATCGTCGGCGCGCAATTGCGCCAGACGCTGAACATCGTCCCGCGCCGTCAGGAAGTGTTCGACCTGCACATCGAGTTGCTCGATGCGGTCGAACAACGCGACCCGGAACGGGCCAAAGCCATATCGAGGCAGTTGATCAATGAACCTTGAAAGCGATAAAAACCTCCCAATCCCCAAGCGCACGGCGGAGCTCGAAGAGCTACTGATCGACGCCGAGGCCGATGACGAGCAAGTGCAGCAAAGCCATCCGCTGGTGCGCCGGCCGTGGCTGTTGTTGCTGGGGCTGATTCTGGTGGCGCTGAACCTGCGCCCGGCGCTGTCGAGCATGGCGCCGCTGCTCAGCGAAGTGTCGAAAAGCCTTGGCCTGTCTGCGGCTCAGGCCGGTCTGCTGACCACGTTGCCGGTGTTGTGCCTGGGCTTGTTTGCGCCGCTGGCGCCGATTCTGGCGCGGCGTTTCGGCGCTGAACGGGTGGTGTTGGGGATTCTGCTGACCCTGGCCGCCGGGATTATTGTGCGCAGCAACTTCGGTGAGATCGGGCTGTTTGCAGGCAGCGTGCTTGGCGGTGCGAGCATCGGCATTATCGGCGTGCTGCTGCCGGGCATCGTCAAACGCGACTTCGCCAAACACGCCGGGACCATGACCGGCGTCTACACCATGGCCCTGTGCCTGGGCGCGGCAATGGCAGCGGGTTCCACCGTGCCGTTGAGCGAACACTTCGACCACAGCTGGGCACTGGGCCTGGGCTTCTGGGTAATTCCGGCGCTGGTGGCGGCGTTGTTCTGGCTGCCGCAAGTCGGGCAGAAACACGGCGCGCACAATGTCGCCTATCGAGTGCGTGGGCTGCTGCGCGATCCGCTGGCGTGGCAAGTGACCTTGTACATGGGCCTGCAATCGTCGCTGGCGTACATCGTGTTCGGCTGGTTGCCGTCGATTCTGATCGGCCGCGGCCTGACTCCGACCCAGGCCGGCCTGGTGCTGTCCGGTTCGGTGATCATCCAGCTCGCCAGTTCGCTGGCTGCGCCGTGGCTGGCGACCCGTGGCAAGGACCAGCGCCTGGCGATCGTGGTGGTGATGGCGCTGACCCTCGGTGGTCTGTTCGGTTGCCTGTATGCGCCGATTGAAGGCCTGTGGGGCTGGGCGATTCTGTTGGGTCTGGGGCAGGGCGGTACGTTCAGCCTGGCGCTGACCCTGATCGTGCTGCGCTCGCGGGATTCGCATGTGGCGGCGAACCTGTCGAGCATGTCCCAGGGCTTCGGCTACACCTTGGCGTCGATGGGACCGTTCGCGGTCGGCGTGGTGCATGACTGGACCGGCGGCTGGAATGCGGTGGGCTGGATCTTCGGCATCATTGGCACCGGTGCGATCATTGCCGGGCTGGGTGCCGGCCGGGCGTTGTACGTGCAAGTGCAAAGCGAAAAGATCTGACACGGTTCAACTTGTAGGAGTGAGCCTGCTCGCGATAACGGTGTGTCGGTCAACATTGCGCTGACTGATACACCGCTATCGCGAGCAGGCTCACTCCTACAGTGGTTCTGTGTGTTGCTGATATTCGGTGCACGAATGCCGATAGTGTTTCTTCGATTTGCAGCTTATCGTGCTGGCAATCTGTCCATTTCCCGGAGTTTGCCCATGAGCGAAGCCCACGCCGCCCTGATCACCCGCTTCTACCAGGCCTTCCAGCGCCTCGACGCCGAGGCCATGGCCGCCTGCTATACCGACGATGTGGTGTTCAGCGATCCGGCCTTCGGTGAACTGCGCGGGCGCGATGCCGGCGACATGTGGCGCATGCTCACCACCCGCGCCAAGGACTTCTCCCTGACTTTCGACAATGTCCGCGCCGACGAGCGCAGCGGCGGCGCGCACTGGGTGGCGACTTACCTGTTCAGCCAGACCGGCAACGTGGTAATCAACGATATCCAGGCGCGCTTCGTCTTTCGCGACGGCAAGATCTGCGAGCACCACGATCACTTCGACCTGTGGCGCTGGTCGCGGCAGGCGTTGGGCTTCAAAGGCCTGCTGCTCGGCTGGACTCCGCTGGTGCGCAACGCGGTCCGGGCGCAGGCGCTGAAAGGTCTGAAGGCATTTCAGGCTACTCGCTGATAAGATCGCGGCCTGTTTCCTACACATCCAGATCCCGAAGTGACCAGCCTCAGCAAAAAACCGGTTGAAGTCGTCGAGCCAGCGAGCAAGTCCTGGTTCGTCTACCTCGTGCGCGCGGCCAACGGTTCGCTGTACTGCGGGATCAGCGACGACCCGGTGCGCCGCTTCGCCAAGCATCAAAGCGGCAAGGGCGCACGCTTCTTCCTGTCCAGCCCGGCGATGGCGCTGGTCTACACCGAGCGTTGCCGCGACAAGAGCGACGCGTTGCGTCAGGAACGGCTGATCAAAAAACTGCGCAAGAGCGCCAAGGAATGCCTGGTCGCGTCTTATCAATCTGACTGATTGGTTCTCATCAGGCAGATCTGTAGGCTGCTAATCAAATGCACGCTAAGCTGCGGACTCACTTTCTGTGCGGCGGAGCCGAGCATGTCCGAGTTGATTCTGCATCATTACCCGACCTCTCCATTTGCCGAAAAGGCTCGTCTGCTGTTGGGCTTCAAAGGCTTGTCGTGGCGCTCGGTGCACATTTCGCCGGTGATGCCCAAGCCGGATCTGACCGCGCTGACTGGCGGCTACCGCAAGACCCCGGTGTTGCAGATCGGCGCCGACATCTATTGCGACACATCGTTGATTGCCCGTCGTCTGGAGCAGGAAAAAGCCCTGCCGGCGTTTTTCCCGGAAGGCCAGGAAATGACCAGCGCCAGCTTCGCCGCTTGGGCCGATTCGGTGGTGTTCCAGCATGCGGTCAGCCTGGTGTTCCAGCCGGAATCGGTCGCGGTGCGCTTCGGCAAGTTGCCGCCGGAAGCGATCAAGGCCTTTATCGCTGACCGTGCCGGGCTGTTCAGTGGAGGCAGCGCCACGCGACTGTCGGCCGAACAGGCCAAGCATCAATGGCCAACGATCATGGCGCGGCTGGAGCAGCAATTGCAGCGCGAGCAGGGCGACTTCCTGTTCGGTGAGCCGTCGATTGCCGACTTCGCCCTGGCGCATCCGCTGTGGTTCCTCAAGGCGACGCACGTCACTGCGCCGTTGGTCGATGAATATCCGGCCGTGACTGCCTGGCTGGGCCGTGTGCTGGGCTTTGGTCATGGTGCCGCGAGCGAAATGACTGCCGAGGAGGCGCTGGAAGTGGCGCGCAGTTCGACGCCGGCGGCGCTGCCGGATGAGCAGTTTGTCGATCCGAACGGTTTCAAGGCCGGGCAGCAGGTGGCGATTGCCGCGACAGATTACGGGGTTGATCCGGTGGTGGGTGAGTTGCTGTTTGCTGGCCGCGAAGAGCTGATCCTGCGCCGTGAAGACCCGCGTGGCGGCGTGGTGCATGTGCACTTCCCGCGCTTTGGTTTCCGCATCGAAGCCCGCTGATCAGCAAGCGGCCTTTGCTTGGGGGGCAATTGTGGTGAGGGGATTTATCCCCGATGGGGCGCGAAGCGCCCCCAAAAAACTGCACGCCCTACCAAGCAGATTTTGCGACGGCTTCGCCGCCGATCGGGGATAAATCCCCTCACCACAGAGGAGTTGTGTTATTTCAGGGCGGCGAGGATCTCGTCCGGGTCGAACCCGCGAATCAACGTGCCATTCACGTCGATCAGCGGAATCCCGCGTCCACCCAGCGCCTCATACGCCTTGCGCGCCTCGGCGTTCTTCTCGATATCGAATTCCTTGAAAGGAATCCCCTTGCTGTCGAGAAAGCGTTTGGTCTGCTTGCAGTAGCCGCACCAGTCGGTGGCATACAGCACGACATGGGCCTGCGCCCGCGTCTGCTCAGAGACCATCTGCGATGGGTTGAACACCCGCTCGATCTTGCCCCAGTTCTGATAGACCACGACCACCAGCAGAACCAGCGCAACCTTCTTCAGCACATTACCGAGCATCAGTTGCGGCGCTTGAGCTGATCGGTGAGCGAGGTTGGCAGGCCCTTGATGATCAAGGTGCCGGCCTCCTCGTCGTACTCGATCTTCGAACCCAGCAGGTGCGCTTCAAAGCTGATCGACAGGCCTTCGGCGCGGCCGGTGAAGCGGCGGAACTGGTTAAGGGTGCGTTTGTCCGCCGGAATCTCCGGCGACAGACCGTAGTCCTTGTTGCGGATGTGGTCGTAAAAGGCTTTCGGGCGTTCTTCATCGATCAGCTCCGACAGCTCTTCCAGGCCCATCGGCTCGCCGAGCTTGGCCTGACTGCTGGCGTAATCGACCAGGGTCTTGGTTTTCTCGCGGGCGGAGTCTTCCGGCAGGTCTTCGCTTTCGACGAAGTCGCTGAAGGCCTTGAGCAGCGTGCGCGTCTCGCCCGGGCCATCGACGCCTTCCTGGCAGCCGATGAAGTCGCGGAAGTATTCCGAAACCTTCTTGCCGTTCTTGCCCTTGATGAACGAGATGTACTGCTTGGACTGCTTGTTGTTCTGCCACTCGGAGACGTTGATCCGCGCCGCCAGATGCAGCTGGCCGAGGTCCAGGTGACGCGACGGCGTCACGTCGAGCTCATCGGTCACCGCCACGCCTTCGCTGTGGTGCAGCAGGGCGATCGCCAGGTAGTCGGTCATGCCCTGCTGATAGTGAGCGAACAGCACGTGGCCGCCGACCGACAGGTTCGACTCTTCCATCAGCTTCTGCAGGTGCTCTACCGCAACCCTGCTGAACGCGGCGAAGTCTTTGCCACCGTCCATGTATTCCTTCAGCCAGCCGCTGAACGGGAACGCACCGGATTCCGGATGGAACAGGCCCCAGGCTTTGCCCTGTTTGGCATTGTAGCTCTCGTTGAGGTCGGCGAGCATGTTCTCGATGGCCGCGGACTCAGCCAGTTCGGAGTCACGGGCGTGCAGAACTGCGGGCGTGCCGTCGGGTTTTTTGTCGATCAGGTGGACGATGCAATGACGGATCGGCATGGGCTTCTCGGCTGGTGGAAGGGAGGAGGGCAGGCTCCCCCGAAAAAGCGCCCAGTGTACCGCAACCACTGGTTTTGGCGCGGGGTGAAGGGCAAATCCAGGGCGGGTGGGTGCCCTTATGCAGTTTTTTACCGATTTAGAGCAATAAAGCTGACCAAATGGGTAGCTAGAGGCGGATATTTCCCCGTCTCTGTGCTAGTTTTGCCCGGTCTTACGCGAAGTCACTGCGTTAAGCGTGCAATCAGCATTTGTCAGGTCGAACCAAACCCTGATTTCGGCATCTATAACCCGACTCGTCGTGGTTATCGCCGAGGGTGCCAGATCCAGAAGATCGGGCTCGATGGCTGACACTGCACTCTGCAATCCATATGAATTTGATAGGGAAGGAACACTACATGGCTCTTACTAAAGACCAACTGATCGCCGACATCGCTGAAGCTATCGACGCGCCGAAAACCACCGCGCGTAACGCTCTGGACCAACTGGGCCAAATCGTTGCCGATCAGCTGGAAAACGGCGGCGAAATCACCTTGCCAGGTATCGGCAAGCTGAAAGTGACCGAGCGTCCTGCCCGCACTGGCCGTAACCCTTCGACTGGCGCTGCCATCGAAATCCCTGCCAAGAAAGTGATCAAGCTGGTTGTGGCCAAAGGCCTTACCGACGCTGTGAACAAGTAAGACGCAGCGATAAAAAAACCGTGCACCGGAGCGATCCGGGCACGGTTTTTTTGTGCCTGCGATTTGGCGGCGCCACGCAATCCAATGTGGGAGCGAGCCTGCTCGCGAAAGCGCTGTGTCAGTCAATAATGAAGTTAACTGACACGCCGCCTTCGCGAGCAGGCTCGCTCCCACAGGTGATCAGCAGTGTCTCAGCGCGTCCAGCGCTCGCGCCGCCAGATCTGCTGCTCGGATTTGGTCTGGAAGGTCCAGGCCACGAAGCGGCTCTGCTTCTGCCCTTGCGACATCTCCACCACCTGGCTTTCCAGCACGCCGGCCTTCTTCAGCGCGGTTTCGATGGCGGGCAGGTTCGAGGCTTTCGACACCAGCGTGCTGAACCACAGCACCTTGTGCTGGAAGTTCGCGCTTTCGGCGATCAGTTGGGTCACGAAACGCGCTTCACCGCCTTCACACCACAGCTCGGCGGACTGGCCACCGAAGTTCAGCACCGGCAGCTTGCGTTTCGGATCGGCCTTGCCCAGTGCGCGCCATTTGCGCTCGCTGCCCTTGGTCGCTTCCTCCATCGAAGCGTGGAACGGCGGGTTGCACATGGTCAGGTCGAAGCGCTCGCCCGGCTCCAGCAGACCAATCAGGATGTGCTTGCGGTTTTCCTGCTGGCGCAGCTGGATCACCTTGTTCAGCCCGTTGGACTGGACGATGGCTCGGGCGGCAGCCACGGCGGTCGGATCGATTTCCGAACCGAGGAAGTGCCAGCGGTATTCGCTGTTACCGATCAGCGGATACACGCAGTTGGCACCCATGCCGATGTCCAGCACGTTGACGATTGCACCGCGCGGGACCTTGCCGTCATTCATGCTCGCCAGCAGGTCGGCGAGGAAGTGCACGTAATCGGCCCGGCCCGGGACCGGTGGGCACAGATAGTCTGCCGGAATGTCCCAATGCTCGATGCCATAGAACGCCTTGAGCAGCGCCCGGTTGAACACGCGCACCGCGTCGGGGCTGGCGAAGTCGATGCTTTCCTTGCCGTACGGGTTGGTGATCACGAATTTCGCCAGTTCCGGCGTGGTCTTGATCAGCGCCGGGAAGTCGTAGCGACCCTGGTGGCGATTGCGCGGGTGCAGGCTGGCCTTTTCACGCGGCTCGACGGCTTTGGCCGGGGTCGCGGCATCAGGCTTCTTGCGCGCAGGTTTGGGTGTGCGGGGGGCGTTCATGGGTGTGATCGATTCGGGTATGGCTGAAAGTGGCGGGTATTGTCCCACATCTAAAGGCAACACCGTTCAAACTGTGGGAGCGGGCTTGCTCGCGAAAGTGGTGTGTCCACCAACACATAGGTTGAATGACACACCGCCTTCGCGAGCAGGCTCGCTCCCACAGGGGATTCGTGGCGATTCTTGAATAAAAAAGGGAGGCCTTTGCGGGCCTCCCTTTTTCATTGCGGCTTGCCCTTACAGGCTGGAAATCCGCGCGTGCTGCTCGGCCAGTTTGCCCAAGGCCTGTTCAGCCTCGGCCAGTTTGGCGCGTTCCTTCTCGATGACTTCGGCCGGGGCCTTGTCGACGAAACCGGCGTTGGACAACTTGCCACCAACCCGCTGGACTTCGCCCTGCAGACGCAGGATTTCCTTGTCCAGACGTGCCAGCTCGGCGCCCTTGTCGATCAGGCCGGCCATCGGCACCAGCACTTCCATTTCGCCCACCAGTGCGGTGGCGGACAGCGGCGCTTCTTCGCCAGCCGCCAGAACGGTGATCGATTCCAGACGCGCCAGTTTCTTCAGCAGCGCTTCGTTCTCGGTCAGGCGACGCTGATCTTCAGCGCTGACGTTCTTCAGGTAGATCGGTAGCGGTTTGCCCGGGCCGATGTTCATTTCGCCACGGATGTTACGCGTGCCGAGCATCAGGCCCTTGAGCCACTCGATGTCGTCTTCAGCGGCCGGATCGATGCGCTCTTCATTGGCCACTGGCCAAGGCTGCAGCATGATCGTCTTGCCCTGAATACCGGCCAGCGGCGCGATGCGCTGCCAGATTTCTTCAGTGATGAACGGCATGAACGGATGCGCCAGACGCAGCGCCACTTCCAGTACGCGCACCAGCGTGCGACGGGTGCCGCGCTGACGCTCGACCGGCGCGTTTTCGTCCCACAGCACTGGCTTGGACAGTTCCAGGTACCAGTCGCAGTACTGGTTCCAGATGAACTCGTACAGCGCTTGCGCGGCGAGGTCGAAACGGAACTGATCCAGTTGACGGGTCACTTCGGCTTCGGTGCGCTGCAGTTGCGAGATGATCCAGCGATCCGCCAGCGACAGCTCGTAGGCTTCGCCGTTCTGGCCGCAGTCTTCGCCCTTGTCCAGAACATAACGCGCGGCGTTCCAGATCTTGTTGCAGAAGTTGCGATAGCCTTCGACGCGGCCCATGTCGAACTTGATGTCGCGACCGGTGGACGCCAGCGAGCAGAAGGTGAAGCGCAGGGCGTCGGTGCCGTAGCTGGCGATGCCGTCGGCGAACTCGTCGCGGGTCTGCTTCTCGATCTTCTTCGCCAGTTTCGGCTGCATCATGCCGGAGGTGCGTTTCTGCACCAGGGCTTCCAGCTCGATACCGTCGATGATGTCCAGCGGATCCAGGACGTTGCCCTTGGACTTGGACATCTTCTGGCCCTGGCCATCACGCACCAGCCCGTGCACATAAACGGTTTTGAATGGTACTTGCGGGGTGCCGTCCTCGTTCTTGATCAGGTGCATCGTCAGCATGATCATCCGGGCAACCCAGAAGAAAATGATGTCGAAGCCGGTGACCAGCACGTCGGTGGAGTGGAATTTTTTCAGGAACTCGGTCTTTTCCGGCCAGCCGAGGGTGGAGAACGTCCACAGACCCGAGCTGAACCAGGTGTCGAGCACGTCGTTGTCCTGTTGCAGCGCAACGTCCGGGCCGAGGTTGTGCTTGGCACGCACTTCGGCTTCGTCGCGACCGACGTAGACCTTGCCCGACTCGTCGTACCAGGCCGGAATCCGATGGCCCCACCACAGCTGACGGCTGATGCACCAGTCCTGGATGTCGCGCATCCACGAGAAGTACATGTTTTCGTACTGTTTTGGCACGAACTGGATACGGCCGTCTTCAACGGCAGCAATCGCCGGTTCAGCCAGCGGCTTGGTGGAAACGTACCACTGGTCGGTCAGCCACGGCTCGATGACGGTACCGGAACGGTCGCCTTTCGGCACTTTCAGGTTGTGATCGTCGACGCTGACCAGCAGGCCGGCGGCGTCGAACGCAGCGACGATCTGCTTGCGCGCTTCGAAACGCTCGAGACCGGCGTACTCGGCCGGGATCTTGCCATCGATGCTGTCGTTCAACGTGCCGTCGAGGTTGAACACCTGGGCTGCGGGCAGCACGTTGGCGTTCTTGTCGAAGATGTTCAGCAGCGGCAGGTTGTGGCGCTTACCGACTTCGTAGTCGTTGAAGTCGTGGGCCGGGGTGATTTTCACGCAACCGGTGCCGAATTCAGGATCGCAGTAATCGTCGGCGATGATCGGGATGCGGCGGCCAACCAGTGGCAGCTCGACAAATTTGCCGATCAGGGCTTTGTAGCGTTCGTCGTTCGGGTTAACCGCGACGGCGGAGTCGCCGAGCATGGTTTCCGGACGGGTGGTCGCGACGATCAGGAAATCGTTGCCTTCAGCGGTTTTCGCGCCGTCAGCCAGCGGATACTTGAGGTTCCACAGGAAACCTTTCTCGTCGTGGTTTTCCACTTCGAGGTCGGAAATCGCCGTGTGCAACTTGGTGTCCCAGTTGACCAGACGCTTGCCGCGGTAGATCAGGCCGTCTTCGTGCAGGCGTACGAAGGCTTCTTTAACCGCTTCCGAGAGACCGTCGTCCATGGTGAAGCGCTCGCGGCTCCAGTCCACGGACGAACCGAGGCGACGGATCTGGCGGCTGATGTTGCCGCCGGACTGATCCTTCCACTCCCAGACTTTCTCGAGGAATTTCTCGCGGCCCAGGTCATGGCGGTTCTGGCCGGTGGCTTCCAGTTGACGCTCCACCAGCATCTGCGTGGCGATACCGGCGTGGTCGGTGCCCGGCTGCCACAGGGTGTTGCGACCCTGCATGCGGCGGAAACGGATCAGGGCGTCCATGATCGCGTTGTTGAAACCGTGACCCATGTGCAGGCTGCCGGTGACGTTCGGCGGCGGGATCATGATGGTGTAGGAATCGCCCGCGCCTTGCGGTGCGAAATAGTTCTCGGACTCCCAGGTGTTGTACCAGGAAGTTTCAATGGCGTGCGGCTGGTAGGTCTTATCCATGCGCGGCGGGACCCTATTGGCATTTATTCAGGAAAAGCCGGGAAGTATAGCGGGGCATGGGGCCGAGGGCGAGCGGGGGAGGTAGTGCGCGGTTCAAATGTGGGAGCGGGCTTGCTCGCGAATTCGGTGTGTCAGCCAGCGATGATGGTGCCTGACATACCGCATTCGCGAGCAAGCCCGCTCCCACAGGGGATTTGTGGTTATTCGTATTGGCTCAAAAGCCGTTCCATCCGCGCCTCGAGGCGGCGTTTGATTTCGGTTTCGATGTGCGGCGCGAAGTCGTCGATCACGTCCTGCATGATCAATTGCGCAGCGGCGCGCAGTTCGCTGTCCAGGTGCAGCAGGGCGTCCGGGCCTTTATCCACAGGTGCGGCAGCAGGTGCCGGGGCCGGAGCAGGTGGCGGTTCGATGGTCGGCGGCGTGGCGTCGACGGCCTCGAACAGCATCGGAATCTGTTCCTGTTCACCGTCCTCGACCGTGTCGGTCAGCAAGGGCGGTTGCAGGTTGTCATCGCCGAGCAACTGGCGGATCGATTCGAGATCGTCCAACAGGTGTGCAGGCTTTTGCAGCGGTTTTGGAGTGTCCATCGGCGTACTCAGAGTCGCTGTAAACGGTGATCTTGCAGAGGATAGCCCTGTTCGCGGTAGAAACGGAAACTCTCCCGTGCCGCCGCGCGAATCGTCGGATCTTCCACCACCACTTCCGCCACGCGGGCGAATTTACTGGTGAAAGCCGGGACTTTCAGGTCGAGGTTGACCAGCAAGTCCTGATGCTCGCCGCAGTCAGCGCCCGTTCCCAGCACGATCAAACCGTCCGGTTCGCTCTCGGCAGGGCCGTGCGGCACGAACGTTTCGCCCTTGAACGCCCACAGGCGCGCATCGAGATCATCGCGCTGAGCAGCATCGCTGCAATGCAGGTAGATGCGATGGCCCATGCGCCAGGCTTTCTCGGTGAGCTTGCAGGCAAAGTCCAGGCGAGCCGAAGGATCGGCGCTGGGCAGGATATAGAAGTCGACTTTGGTCATTGCGGTTCCTGAGCCTTGAGCGGCGTCACCGTAGAGTGACGCCGCCCAGGTTCATCGGTTTCAGGCTTTGGCGCGGTCCAGCAGGTATTGGGTCAGCAGCGGAACCGGACGGCCGGTGGCGCCCTTGTCCTTGCCGCCGCTGGTCCACGCGGTGCCCGCGATGTCCAGGTGCGCCCAGTTGAGGTTCTTGGTGAAGCGCGACAGGAAGCACGCGGCGGTGATGGTGCCGGCCTTCGGCCCGCCAATGTTGGCGATGTCGGCGAACGGGCTGTCCAGTTGCTCCTGGTATTCGTCGAACAGCGGCAGTTGCCAGGCGCGGTCGTCAGCAGCTTTGCCGGCGCTGAGCAGTTGTTCGATCAGTTCGTCGTTATTGCCCAGCAGGCCCGAAGTGTGGGCGCCCAGTGCAACCACACAGGCACCGGTCAGTGTGGCGATGTCGATCACTGCCTGCGGCTTGAAGCGCTCGGAGTAGGTCAGGGCGTCGCACAGCACCAGACGGCCTTCGGCGTCGGTGTTGAGGATTTCCACGGTCTGGCCGCTCATGGTGGTGACGATGTCGCCCGGACGCGAAGCATTGCCGCTCGGCATGTTTTCGGCGCAGGCGAGGATGCACACCAGGTTGATCGGCAGTTTCAGTTCGAGCACGGCACGCAGGGTACCGAACACGGAGGCCGCGCCACCCATGTCGTACTTCATTTCGTCCATGCCGGCGCCCGGCTTGAGGCTGATGCCGCCGGTGTCGAAGGTGATGCCTTTGCCGACCAGCGCGTAAGGCTTCTCGGATTTCTTGCCACCGTTGTATTGCATGACGATCAGGCGCGGCGGCTGGGCGCTGCCCTGGCCGACGGCGTAGAACGAGCCCATGCCCAGGGATTTGATCTTCTTCTCGTCGAGGACTTCGACTTTCAGATCCTTGAACTCTTTGCCGAGGTTCTTCGCTTGCTCGCCGAGGAAGGTCGGGTGGCAGATGTTCGGCGGCAGGTTGCCCAGATTACGGGTGAAGGCCATGCCGTTGGCGATCGCGGTGGCATGGTTCACGGCGCGCTGCACTTCAGCCTGAGCAGCCTTGATGGTCAGCAGGGTGATTTTCTTCAGGGCGCGCGGTTCGGCTTTCTGGCTCTTGAACTGGTCGAAGGTGTATTCGCCGTCCACCAGGGTTTCCGCCAGCAGACGGGTCTTGCCGTAGCTGTCGCGGTTCTTGACGATGATTTCATCCAGGGCCAGCACGGCATCGCTGCCACCCAGACCTTTCAGGGTGTTGAGGATGCCAGCCACGATTTTACGGAACGGACGGTCGCCCAGTTCTTCATCCTTGCCCACGCCGACCAGCAGCACGCGCTCGGCTTTCAGGTTCGGCAGGCTGTGCAGCAGCAGGCTCTGACCGACCTTGCCGGCCAGATCACCACGCTTGAGCACGGCGCTGATCGCGCCACCGCTCAGCTCGTCGACCTGTCTGGCGGCGACGCCGAGTTTGCGGCCTTCGCCGACGGCAACCACCAGGGTGGCGGTTTTCAACGTTTCTGGGCTAACGCTTTTTACAACCAGTTCCATGTCCGGATCCCTGAATGAATGGTCAACACACAGGCGTTCGACGGTGTCCGCAGTCGCCTGCTTATAGATAGAAGAGGCGCAGGTCTGTGCCTGCGACGAAGGCGGCAGTTTGAACCTCGCTCACCGCGCCTGACAACCCTCGGTTGTGCGATCTTCAACGGAATCTACGCTTGGGTGAGTGTGCGCAGTGACAGGCGCCCTCAATCACAGGATAATGCCGCATCTTTTTTCGACGGCTCTGCCTTGCGGGTCGCTCGAAACATTTGCTTGTTTGGCCGCCTTAGCCTGACAACCCTGGAGTGTCTGGTTTGATCGTCTTCCGTTATCTATCCCGTGAAGTGATGTTGACCCTGAGCGCCGTCAGCGCCGTGCTGCTGGTCATCATCATGAGCGGTCGCTTCATCAAATACCTTGCCCAGGCCGCTGCGGGCCAACTCGATCCGGGATCGCTGTTCCTGATCATGGGTTACCGTCTGCCGGGTTTCATGCAACTGATCCTGCCGTTGGGTCTGTTTCTCGGGATCCTGCTGGCTTACGGCCGGTTGTACCTCGAAAGCGAAATGACCGTGCTCTCGGCCACCGGCATGAGTCAGCAGCGTCTGCTGCGCATGACCCTGTTCCCGGCAACGCTGGTGGCACTGGTGGTGGCGTGGCTGAGCCTGAGTCTGGCCCCGCAGGGCGCCAACCAGTTCCAGCTGCTGCTGAACAAGCAGGACGCCCTGACCGAATTCGATACCCTCGAACCTGGCCGTTTCCAGGCGTTGCGTGACGGCACTCGGGTGACCTACACCGAAAGCCTGACCGACGATCGCGTCAACCTCGGTGGCGTGTTCATCTCGCAGAAAAACCTCGGCTCCGATCAGAAGGACCGCGGGATTTCCGTGCTGGTGGCCGAAAAAGGCCGCCAGGAAGTTCACTCGGACGGCAACCGCTATCTGATCCTGCACAACGGCTATCGCTATGACGGCAGCCCGGGTCAGGCCGATTACCGCGCGATCAAATACGACACCTACGGCGTATTGCTGCCAAAACCGGATGCCAGTGACGAAGTCACCGACCGTGACGCGATCCCGACTTCGACCCTGCTGGGCGCCGACGACGAGCGTTCCAAGGCCGAACTGCAATGGCGGATTTCCCTGCCGTTGCTGGTGTTCATCGTGACCCTGATGGCGGTGCCGCTGTCGCGGGTCAATCCGCGTCAGGGCCGTTTCCTGAAGCTGCTGCCGGCGATTCTTCTTTATATGGCTTACCTGACCATCCTGATTGCCGCCCGCGGCGCCCTCGAAAAAGGCAAGATCCCGCCGGCCCTTGGCCTGTGGTGGGTGCACGGGATCTTCCTGGTCATCGGTCTCGGCCTGCTGTACTGGGAGCCGATGCGTCTGAAGCTGGCCAGCCGTCGCAGCGCTGTGCTGGAGGTGGCCCGTGGTTAAACTCGACCGCTACATCGGCAGCAGCGTATTCGTGGCGATCATCGCCGTGCTGGCGATCATTCTGGGTCTGGCGACCCTGTTTGCCTTCATCGACGAGATGAGCGACGTCAGCGATACCTACACGCTGACCGATGTGCTGAGCTTCGTCCTACTCACCGCGCCGCGTCGCCTGTACGAAATGCTGCCGATGGCCGCGCTGATCGGCTGTCTGATCGGCCTCGGCAGTCTGGCCAGCAGCAGCGAACTGACGGTCATGCGTGCCGCGGGTGTGTCCATCGGGCGCATCGTCTGGGCCGTTATGAAGCCAATGCTGGTGCTGATGCTGGCTGGCGTGCTGATCGGCGAATACGTGGCCCCGGCCACCGAAAGCATGGCCCAGGCCAATCGCTCGCTGGCGCAAGGCAGCGGCGACGCGCAGAGCGCCAAGCACGGCATGTGGCACCGTCAGGGTGAGGAATTCATCCATATCAACGCCGTGCAACCCGACGGTCTGTTGTATGGCGTGACCCGCTATCACTTCGACAAAGAGCGCCACCTGCTCAGCTCCAGCTTCGCCAAGCGTGCGGAGTTCGACGGCAAGCGCTGGCTGCTCAGCGACGTGACCACCACGGTGTTCCACGAGCGCAGCACCGAAGTGGTGAATGCGCCGAGCGAGGAGTGGGACGTGTCGCTGAGCCCGCAACTGCTCAATACGGTGGTGATGGCGCCTGAGTCGCTGTCGATTTCCGGTCTGTGGGGCTACATCCACTACCTGGCGGATCAAGGCCTGAGCAATGGCCGCTATTGGCTGGCATTTTGGGTCAAGGTGTTGCAGCCGCTGGTCACCGCCGCGCTGGTGCTGATGGCGATCTCCTTCATCTTCGGTCCGTTGCGCTCGGTCACCCTCGGTCAGCGAGTGTTCACCGGTGTGCTGGTGGGCTTCACCTTCCGCATCGTCCAGGATCTGCTTGGCCCTTCGAGCCTGGTGTTCGGTTTCTCGCCGCTGTTCGCGGTGCTGGTGCCGGCCACGGTCTGTGCGCTGGCGGGTGTGTGGTTGCTGCGACGGGCCGGCTGATGGCCGCGTTGTTGCCAACGCTGTAACCGCGAAAACGCCTCGGTCGACAGATCGGGGCGTTTTCGTATGCAATCCGGGTGACAGGCGAACGTGACGCTTGCGCCGTGTATCAGGTACAATTCCCGGCTATTTTTCGGCGGGCCAAGCCTGCAGCCTTTTTGAGTGTTGATCCGTGAGTGATTTGAGTCATATCCGCAATTTCTCCATCATCGCCCACATTGACCATGGCAAGTCGACGCTGGCTGACCGTTTCATCCAGATGTGCGGTGGCCTGGCCGAGCGTGAAATGGAAGCCCAGGTACTGGATTCCATGGATCTGGAGCGCGAACGCGGGATCACCATCAAGGCCCACAGCGTTACCCTCTATTACAAAGCCAAAGATGGCGTCACCTACCAGCTGAACTTCATTGACACCCCGGGTCACGTCGACTTCACCTACGAAGTCAGCCGTTCCCTGGCCGCGTGTGAAGGTGCGTTGCTGGTGGTCGATGCCGGTCAGGGTGTTGAAGCCCAGTCCGTGGCCAACTGCTACACCGCCATCGAGCAAGGCCTCGAGGTCATGCCGGTGCTGAACAAGATCGACCTGCCCCAGGCCGAGCCGGACCGCGTCAAGGACGAGATCGAGAAGATCATCGGCATCGACGCCACCGACGCCGTCACCTGCAGCGCCAAGACCGGCCTGGGTGTCGACGAAGTGCTCGAGCGTCTGGTCGCGACCATTCCTGCGCCGACCGGCAACATCGAAGATCCGCTGCAAGCGCTGATCATCGACTCCTGGTTCGACAACTACCTGGGCGTTGTCTCCCTGGTGCGCGTGCGTCATGGCCGCGTGAAGAAGGGCGACAAGATCCTGGTGAAATCCACCGGCAAGATCCACCTGGTCGACAGCGTTGGTGTATTCAATCCGAAGCACACTGCTACCGCTGACCTCAAGGCTGGCGAAGTGGGCTTCATCATCGCCAGCATCAAGGACATTCACGGTGCACCGGTCGGTGACACCCTGACCCTGAGCTCGACTCCGGATGTGCCGGTTCTGCCCGGTTTCAAACGCATCCAGCCACAGGTTTACGCCGGTCTGTTCCCGGTCAGCTCCGACGACTTCGAGGATTTCCGCGAAGCGCTGCAGAAACTGACCCTGAACGACTCGTCGCTGCAGTACACCCCGGAAAGCTCCGACGCACTGGGCTTCGGCTTCCGTTGCGGGTTCCTCGGCATGCTGCACATGGAGATCATCCAGGAGCGCCTCGAGCGCGAATACGACCTGGACCTGATCACCACCGCGCCAACGGTAATTTTCGAGCTGGTGCTGAAAACCGGTGAAACGATTTACGTCGACAACCCATCCAAGCTCCCGGATGTGTCGGCCATCGAAGACATGCGCGAGCCAATCGTGCGTGCCAACATCCTGGTTCCGCAGGAGCACCTGGGCAACGTCATCACCCTGTGCATCGAGAAGCGCGGCGTACAGGTCGACATGCTGTTCCTCGGCAATCAGGTCCAGGTGACCTACGACCTGCCGATGAACGAAGTGGTCCTGGACTTCTTCGACCGTCTCAAATCCACCAGCCGTGGCTATGCTTCGCTGGATTACCATTTCGATCGTTACCAATCGGCTAATCTGGTGAAACTGGACGTGCTGATCAACGGTGACAAGGTCGACGCCCTGGCGTTGATCGTGCACCGTGACAATTCGCACTTCAAAGGTCGCCAGTTGACCGAGAAGATGAAAGAACTGATTCCTCGTCAGATGTTCGACGTGGCGATCCAGGCGGCCATTGGCGGTCAGATCGTTGCCCGGACAACCGTCAAGGCACTCAGAAAGAACGTATTGGCCAAATGCTACGGCGGTGACGTAAGCCGTAAGAAAAAGCTGCTTGAAAAGCAAAAGGCCGGTAAGAAACGCATGAAGCAGGTCGGCAACGTGGAAATTCCACAAGAAGCCTTCCTTGCCGTGCTCAGGTTGGAATAGTCAGGTCCTATGTCACTAAATTTCCCGCTGTTGCTGGTCATCGCCGTGTTCGTCTGCGGCCTGTTGGCGTTGCTCGATCTGCTGTTCCTGGCGCCGCGTCGGCGTGCTGCCATTGCCTCTTATCAAGGCAGTGTCAGCCAGCCCGAGCCCGTGGTGGTCGAGAAGCTGAACAAAGAGCCGTTGCTGGTCGAATACGGCAAGTCGTTCTTTCCGGTGCTGTTCATCGTGCTGGTGCTGCGTTCGTTCCTGGTGGAACCGTTCCAGATCCCGTCCGGCTCGATGAAACCGACTCTGGACGTGGGCGACTTCATTCTGGTGAACAAGTTTTCTTACGGGATCCGCCTGCCGGTGATCGACAAGAAAATCATCGAAGTCGGTGATCCGCAGCGTGGTGATGTGATGG
Source organism: Pseudomonas sp. lyk4-TYG-107 (assembly GCF_030209055.1). Lineage (NCBI taxonomy): Bacteria > Pseudomonadati > Pseudomonadota > Gammaproteobacteria > Pseudomonadales > Pseudomonadaceae > Pseudomonas > Pseudomonas sp. lyk4-TYG-107. Next base: position 69,600 of record NZ_JARVST010000027.1, on the reverse strand, counting down.
TGTTCCGCTACCCGAGCGACCCGAACGTCAACTACATCAAGCGTGTAGTCGGCCTGCCGGGCGATACGGTGCGTTACACCGCCGACAAGCGTCTGTTGGTCAATGGCGAGTCGATTGCCGAGCAACTGGTCGGCTCCGAGCCGGGCACGCTGGGCAGCGCGGAACTCTACAAGGAAAAACTCGGCGCTGCCGAGCACCTGATCCGCAAGGAAATGAGCCGCTACCGCGCTACGCCGGACCATACCTGGACCGTGCCGGCCGGGCACTACTTCATGATGGGCGACAACCGCGACAACTCCAACGACAGTCGCTACTGGGATGACCCGAACATTCCCAAGGATCTGCTGGGCATGGTTCCCGACCAGAATATCGTCGGCAAAGCCTTCGCTGTCTGGATGAGCTGGCCGGAACCGAAACTCAGCCACCTGCCGAATTTCTCGCGGGTTGGCCTGATCAAGTAATCAATCACGGCGCTGTTGACCACAGCGCCGAATGCATTTCTGGAGTCGACACAAATCGGCACCAGGGCATGAAGCCACGATATTCAGGACGTCATTTTTGAACACAGCGTTAATTGTCCCAGGCCTGCGCCGTACCCCGGCGATGGCAGTGGAATCCAGCCACGAACTCAGCGTGGGTAAACCGTGAGCGTTTCTCTAAGCCGTCTCGAGCGCCAGCTCGGTTACACCTTCAAGGATCAGGAGCTGATGCTGCTGGCCCTCACGCACCGCAGCTTTGCCGGGCGTAATAACGAACGCCTGGAATTCCTCGGCGATGCCATCCTCAACTTCGTCGCCGGCGAGGCGCTGTTCGATCGCTTCCCGCTGGCCCGCGAAGGCCAATTGTCGCGTTTGCGCGCACGTTTGGTGAAGGGTGAGACACTGGCCGTGCTGGCCCGTGGTTTCGACTTGGGCGACTACCTGCGTCTGGGCTCGGGCGAACTGAAAAGCGGTGGCTTCCGTCGCGAATCGATTCTGGCCGATGCCCTGGAAGCGTTGATCGGCGCGATCTACCTCGATGCCGGCATGGACGTCGCTCGCGAGCGCGTACTGGCCTGGCTGGCCGGTGAGTTCGAAGGCCTGACGCTGGTCGACACCAACAAGGATCCCAAGACCCGTCTGCAGGAACACCTGCAATCGCGCGGTTGCGAACTGCCACGCTACGAAGTGGTGGATATCCAGGGTGAGCCGCACTGCCGTACCTTCTTCGTCGAGTGCGAAGTGGTCTTATTGAATGAAAAAAGCCGAGGTCAGGGTGTGAGCCGTCGTATTGCCGAACAGGTAGCGGCCGCCGCAGCACTGATTGCCCTGGGCGTGGAGAATGGCAATGACTGATACAAACGCAACTCGCTGTGGCTACGTTGCCATCGTCGGCCGTCCCAACGTCGGCAAATCGACGTTGCTGAACCACATCCTCGGCCAGAAGCTCGCGATCACCTCGCGCAAGCCGCAGACCACCCGTCACAACATGCTCGGGATCAAGACCGAGGGTGACGTGCAGGCGATCTACGTCGACACCCCCGGCATGCACAAGGGGGGCGAAAAGGCCCTGAACCGCTACATGAACAAAACCGCTTCGGCAGCATTGAAAGACGTCGACGTGGTGATCTTCGTGGTTGATCGCACCAAGTGGACCGAAGAGGACCAGATGGTCCTGGAGCGCGTGCAGTACGTGACCGGGCCGCTGATCGTCGCACTGAACAAGACCGACCGCATCGAAGACAAGGCCGAGCTGATGCCGCACCTGTCGTGGTTGCAGGAACAGCTGCCGAACGCACAGATCATCCCGATTTCCGCGCAACACGGGCACAACCTCGACGCGCTGGAAAAGGTCATCGCCGATCACCTGCCGGAGAACGATCACTTCTTCCCGGAAGACCAGATCACCGACCGCAGCAGCCGTTTCCTTGCCGCCGAACTGGTGCGCGAGAAAATCATGCGCCAGATGGGCGCCGAGCTGCCGTACCAGATCACCGTCGAGATCGAAGAGTTCAAGCAGCAGGGCAAGACCCTGCACATCCACGCGCTGATCCTCGTCGAGCGTGACGGCCAGAAGAAAATCATCATTGGCGACAAAGGCGAGCGCATCAAGCGCATCGGCACCGAGGCGCGCAAGGACATGGAGCTGCTGTTCGACTCCAAGATCATGCTCAACCTGTGGGTCAAGGTGAAGGGCGGCTGGTCCGACGACGAGCGTGCACTGCGTTCGCTGGGTTACGGCGACCTGTAATCACCGTTCCTGAGAACACCGATACCCACTGTGGGAGCGAGCCTGCTCGCGAAGGGAAGTAACATTCAGCATTGATGTTGACTGTCACTTCGCTTTCGCGAGCAGGCTCGCTCCCACATTTGGTTTTTGGGTGGTGTGTAAAAACCGCGTTTCTTCATCGAGAACTCCATGTCGCAAACCCCACCTCCCGCCCAGCTCGCCTACGTCCTGCATTCGCGCGCCTACCGCGAAACCAGCGCGCTGGTCGACTTCCTCACGCCGCAAGGGCGGCTGCGGGCGGTGTTGCGCAGTGCGCGGGGCAAGGCCGGGACACTGGCGCGGCCGTTCGTGCCGCTGGAAGTCGAGTTTCGTGGCAAGGGTGAGCTGAAGAACGTCGGGCGCATGGAAAGTGCCGGCAACGCGACCTGGATGGTCGGTGAGGCGCTGTTCAGTGGCCTCTATCTCAATGAGCTGCTGATCCGCCTGCTGCCTGCCGAAGACCCGCACCCGGCGGTGTTCGACCATTACGCTGCAACACTGCTGGCCCTGGCCGAGGGTCGCCCGTTGGAGCCGCTACTGCGTTCTTTCGAATGGCGCCTGTTGGACGATCTCGGTTACGGCTTCTCCCTGAACACCGATATCCACAGCGAACCGGTCGCGCCGGACGGTCTCTATCGTCTGCAAGTGGATGCCGGACTTGAACGGGTGTTTCTGTTGCAGCCGGGCCTGTTCAACGGCACCGAACTGCTGGCCATGGCCGAAGCCGACTGGACCGCTCCCGGCGCACTGTCGGCGGCCAAGCGTCTGATGCGTCAGGCACTGGCCGTGCACTTGGGCGGTCGCCCCCTCGTCAGCCGCGAGCTATTTCGCAAGCCCTGATATGCTGTGCGCCGAATCTTTCCCTTCAGGAGCGCATCCGTGACCACCAGCAATCGCATTCTTCTTGGCGTGAACATCGACCACGTCGCCACCCTGCGTCAGGCCCGTGGCACACGCTACCCGGATCCGGTCAAGGCAGCGCTGGACGCGGAAGAGGCGGGCGCCGATGGCATCACCGTGCACTTGCGTGAAGACCGCCGGCACATTCAGGAGCGCGACGTGCTGCTGCTCAAGGATGTGCTGCAGACCCGCATGAATTTCGAAATGGGCGTCACCGAAGAAATGATGGCGTTCGCCGAACGCATCCGTCCGGCGCACATTTGCCTCGTCCCGGAAACCCGTCAGGAACTGACCACTGAAGGCGGTCTGGATGTAGCGGGGCAGGAAGAGCGCATCAGGGCAGCGGTCGAGCGCCTGTCGAAGATCGGCAGCGAGGTGTCGCTGTTCATCGATGCTGACGAGCGCCAGATCGCTGCGTCGAAGCGCGTCGGTGCGCCGGCCATCGAACTGCACACCGGGCGTTACGCTGATGCCGAAACCCCGACTGACGTTGCTGAAGAATTGAAGCGTGTGGCCGACGGCGTAGCGTTTGGTCTGGCGCAGGGCCTGATCGTCAACGCCGGGCATGGCCTGCATTATCACAACGTCGAAGCCGTGGCGGCGATAAAAGGCATCAACGAATTGAACATCGGCCATGCGCTTGTGGCGCACGCGTTGTTCGTTGGGTTCAAGTCTGCAGTGTCCGAGATGAAGGCGCTGATCTTGGCTGCCGCCAAGCACTAAGCCTCGACACAAAAACCTGTGGGAGCGAGCCTGCTCGCGAAAGCGGTAAATCAGTCAACCATGATGTCGACTGACACGACGCCTTCGCGAGCAGGCTCGCTCCCACATTTGTTTTTGGGGCGGTGGTTAGAGCGGGGCAGGCTCTTGAGCCGGTTTTGACTTGTCGATACCGGGCACATGCAGATTGCCCTCAGCCACCTGATCGCCTTCAAGCTGCGGCTGGGTCACCCAGGTCAGGATGTCGTAGTAGCGACGGATGTTCGCCACGAAATGCACTGGCTCGCCGCCCCGGGCGTAGCCGTAGCGGGTCTTGCTGTACCACTGCTTCTGCGACAGGCGCGGCAGCATCTTCTTCACATCCAGCCACTTGTCCGGGTTCAGGCCTTCGCGGGACGCCAGTTTGCGTGCGTCATCGAGGTGACCGCTGCCGACGTTGTACGCCGCCAGGGCAAACCAGGTGCGGTCCGGCTCCTGAATCGATTCGTCGAGCTGATCCTTCATGTAGGCCAGGTACTTGGCGCCGCCCATGATGCTTTGCTTGGGATCGAGACGGTTCGACACGCCCATCGCCTGAGCGGTGTTCTGGGTCAGCATCATCAAACCGCGCACGCCGGTTTTCGAAGTGACTGCCGGTTGCCACAGCGATTCCTGATAACCGATGGCCGCCAGCAGGCGCCAGTCGACTTTCTCTTTCTTGGCGTAGGTCTTGAAGTGCTGTTCGTATTTGGGCAGGCGCTGCTGCAAGTGCTGGGCGAAGGTAGTGGCGCCCATGTAGCCGAGGACATCGACATGGCCGTAATAGCGGTCTTTCAGGCGCTGCAGGGTGCCGTTCTTCTGCACCTTGTCGAGGTAGGCGTTGATCTCGTTGAGCAGGCTGTTGTCTTCGCCGGCGGCCACCGCCCAGCTCTGGCTGCGCGCATCGCCGAGGTCGAAGGCCACGCGGATGTTGGTGAAGTACACCTGGTTCATCGCCACTTCGTTGGAGTCGACCAGCGTCAGGTCGATCTGGCCTTCATCGACCATGCGCAACAGGTCGACCACTTCAACGGCGTCGGATTCTTCGTATTCGATGCCTGGAAATTTCTTTTTCAGCTCCGCCAGTTGTTCAGCGTGGGTGCTGCCCTTGAGCACCATGATTTTCTTGCCGACCAGATCGCCCGGGTCGGTAGGGCGAGACTGGCCGTTGCGGTAGATGATTTGCGGAGTGACTTCGAGGTAGGAGTGGGAAAACCGCACCTGCTTCTTGCGCTCCTCGCTGCTGACCAGACCTGCCGCCGCCAGCACCGGGCCGTTCGGCTTGCCGATCTGGTTGAACAGGTCATCGAGGTTGTCGGCGGTCTCGATCTTCAGTTCGACCCCCAAATCGTCGGCGAAGCGCTTCACCAGCTCGTATTCGAAGCCGGTTTCACCGCTGCGATCCTGAAAGTAGGTGGCGGGGCTGTTACGGGTAATCACCCGCAGCACACCATCCTCCTTTACGCGCTCGAGTGTGTTGGGTTTATCAACACAGCCACCGAGCATCAGGAAGAGTCCGGTTGCGATCAGCCATTTGGCGTATCGCGGACGCAAAGCCGTTGGGAAAAACATCTGCGCAGTATACGCAAACGGCTGCGGGCGCCATATCTCGACAGTGAGCGGGTTGTCTGCTAGAGATCACAAAACCGCACGAAACCCCGCAGGAATGGGGCTGAAAGGCATTTTGTGACAGAAAAAATAAGCGCGGCTCGTGCACCCTCGGAATTTGACTTCAAAGGCAGAAACACAGATTGATATCCGAGTGCAACCGTGCGTAGCGTTTCGGGTGATGTTGAGGGCGGTTTAGGCTAGAATGCACGGCCTCAAAGCACACCCCTTCCCGAGGCTGTCCCGAAGATGTTGATCCTGCGCGGCGCTCCTGCCCTTTCTGCCTTTCGCCACAGCAAACTCCTTGAGCAACTGAGCCAGAAGGTTCCAGCTGTCAGTGGCCTGTATGCTGAATTCGCTCACTTCGCCGAAGTCACCGGCGTCCTGACCGGCGACGAACAGCAGGTGCTTGCGCGCCTTCTGAAGTACGGCCCAAGCGTTCCGGTACAAGAGCCGACCGGCCGTCTGTTTCTGGTGTTGCCGCGTTTCGGCACCATCTCGCCATGGTCGAGCAAGGCCAGCGACATCGCTCGCAACTGCGGCCTGAGCAAGATCCAGCGCCTGGAGCGCGGCATCGCGTTCTACGTGGCCGGCCAGTTCAGCGACGCCGAAGCCCAGCAAATCGCCGACGTGCTGCATGACCGCATGACCCAGATCGTTCTGGGCAATCTGGAACAGGCCGCCGGTCTGTTCAGCCACGCCGAGCCGAAGCCGCTGACCGCGATCGACATCCTCGGTGGCGGCCGCGCCGCGCTGGAAAAGGCCAACACCGAGCTGGGCCTGGCCCTGGCCGAAGACGAGATCGATTACCTGGTCAACGCCTTCAACGGTCTCAAGCGCAACCCGCACGACATCGAACTGATGATGTTTGCCCAGGCCAATTCCGAGCACTGCCGCCACAAGATCTTCAACGCCAGTTGGGATATTGACGGCGAAAGCCAGGAAAAAAGCCTGTTCGGCATGATCAAGAACACCTATCAGATGCACAACGAAGGCGTGCTGTCCGCTTATAAGGACAACGCTTCGGTGATCGTCGGTAACGTCGCCGGCCGCTTCTTCCCGGATCCGGAAACCCGCCAGTACGGCGCGGTGCAGGAGCCGGTGCACATCCTGATGAAGGTCGAAACCCACAACCACCCGACCGCGATCGCCCCGTTCCCGGGCGCGTCCACCGGTTCCGGTGGCGAGATCCGCGACGAAGGTGCAACCGGTCGTGGCGCCAAGCCAAAGGCCGGCCTGACCGGTTTCACCGTATCCAACCTGCAGATCCCGGGCTTCGAACAGCCGTGGGAAGTGCCGTACGGCAAGCCTGAGCGCATCGTTACCGCGCTGGACATCATGATCGAAGGCCCGCTGGGCGGCGCCGCATTCAACAACGAATTCGGTCGTCCGGCCCTGACTGGCTACTTCCGTACCTTCGAACAGTCGATCACTACTCCGCACGGTGACGAAGTTCGTGGTTACCACAAGCCGATCATGCTCGCGGGCGGCATGGGCAACATCCGCGAAGAACACGTCAAGAAAGGCGAGATTCTGGTCGGCTCCAAGCTGATCGTGCTCGGCGGCCCGGCAATGCTGATCGGTCTGGGCGGCGGCGCTGCGTCCTCGATGGCTACCGGCACCAGCTCGGCGGATCTGGATTTTGCTTCCGTACAGCGTGAAAACCCTGAGATGGAGCGTCGCTGCCAGGAAGTCATCGACCGTTGCTGGCAGTTGGGCGACAAGAACCCGATCAGCTTCATCCACGACGTGGGTGCGGGCGGTCTGTCCAACGCCTTCCCTGAACTGGTCAACGACGGCGACCGTGGTGGCCGTTTCGAACTGCGCAACATTCCAAATGACGAGCCGGGCATGGCCCCGCACGAAATCTGGTCCAACGAATCTCAGGAACGTTACGTTCTGGCGGTCGGCCCGGCCGACTTCGAGCGCTTCAAGGCGATCTGCGAACGTGAGCGCTGCCCGTTCGCCGTGGTCGGCGAAGCCACTGCCGAGCCGCAACTGACCGTGACGGACAGCCACTTCGGCAACAACCCGGTGGACATGCCACTGGAAGTGTTGCTGGGCAAGGCCCCGCGCATGCACCGTTCGGTGGTTCGCGAAGCCGAGCTGGGTGACGATTTCGATCCGTCGAACCTCGACATCAGTGAATCCATCGAGCGCGTCCTGCATCACCCGGCCGTGGCGAGCAAAAGCTTCCTGATCACCATCGGCGACCGCACCATCACCGGCCTCGTGGCCCGTGACCAGATGGTTGGCCCATGGCAGGTACCGGTGGCCGACGTCGCCGTCACCGCCACCAGTTTCGACGTCTACACCGGTGAAGCGATGGCCATGGGCGAGCGCACTCCGCTGGCGCTGCTGGACGCTCCGGCGTCGGGCCGCATGGCCATCGGCGAAACCCTGACCAACATTGCCGCTTCGCGCATCAACAAGATCTCCGACATCAAACTGTCGGCGAATTGGATGTCCGCTGCCGGCCACCCGGGCGAAGACGCGCGTCTGTACGACACCGTGAAAGCGGTCGGCATGGAACTGTGCCCTGAGCTGGGCATCACCATTCCGGTGGGCAAGGACTCCATGTCCATGGCCACCCGCTGGAACGACAACGGCGAAGAAAAAACCGTGACCTCGCCGATGTCGCTGATCGTGACCGGTTTCGCCCCAGTGGCTGACATCCGTCAGACCCTGACCCCGGAACTGCGCATGGACAAGGGCACCACCGACCTGATCCTGATCGACCTCGGTCGCGGTCAGAACCGCATGGGTGCCTCGATCCTCGCACAGGTTCACGGCAAGCTCGGCAAACACGCGCCGGACGTTGATGACGCCGAAGACCTGAAGGCCTTCTTCGCGGTGATCCAGGGCCTCAACGCCGACGGTCACCTGCTGGCTTACCACGACCGTTCCGACGGTGGTCTGCTGACCTCCGTGGTGGAAATGGCGTTCGCCGGCCACTGCGGTCTGAGCCTGAACCTGGACAGCGTTGCCGAAAACTCGGCCGAAATCGCTGCAATCCTGTTCAACGAAGAACTGGGTGCGGTGATCCAGGTTCGTCAGGACGCCACGCCAGACATCCTCGCGCAGTTCAGCGCGGCCGGTCTGGGTGACTGCGTGTCGGTGATCGGTCAGCCGATCAACAATGGCCAGATCAACATCACCTTCAACGGTGACACGGTGTTCGAAGGCCAGCGTCGTCTGCTGCAACGTCAGTGGGCCGAGACCAGCTACCAGATCCAGCGTCTGCGCGACAACGCCGACTGCGCCGAGCAAGAGTTCGACGCGCTGCTGGAAGAAGACAACCCGGGCCTGAGCGTCAAGCTGAGCTTCGACGTCAACCAAGACATCGCAGCGCCTTACATCAAGAAAGGCATCCGCCCACAGGTTGCCGTGCTGCGTGAGCAGGGCGTCAACGGTCAGGTGGAAATGGCCGCCGCGTTCGACCGCGCTGGTTTCAACGCGATCGACGTGCACATGAGCGATATTCTTGCTGGCCGCGTCGACCTGAACGAGTTCAAAGGTCTGGTGGCCTGCGGTGGCTTCTCCTACGGCGACGTACTCGGCGCCGGTGAAGGCTGGGCCAAGTCGGCGTTGTTCAACAGCCGTGCCCGCGATGCGTTCCAGGGCTTCTTCGAGCGTAACGACAGCTTCACCCTCGGTGTGTGCAACGGTTGCCAGATGATGTCCAACCTGCACGAGCTGATCCCGGGCAGCGAGTTCTGGCCGCATTTCGTGCGCAACCGCTCCGAGCAGTTCGAAGCGCGCGTGGCGATGGTGCAGATCCAGGAATCGAACTCGATCTTCCTGCAGGGCATGGCCGGTTCGCGTATGCCGATCGCCATCGCGCACGGTGAAGGCCATGCCGAGTTCTCCAGCGAAGAAGCCTTGCTGGAAGCAGATCTGTCCGGTTGCGTGGCGATGCGTTTCGTCGACAACCACGGCAAGGTCACCGAAGCCTACCCGGCCAACCCGAACGGCTCGCCGCGCGGGATTACCGGTCTCACCAGCCGCGACGGTCGTGTGACGATCATGATGCCGCACCCGGAGCGGGTGTTCCGCGCGGTGCAGAACTCGTGGCGTTCGGAAGACTGGACCGAGGATGCTCCCTGGATGCGCATGTTCCGTAATGCGCGTGTCTGGGTGAACTAAGCGTCGTGTACAAGCTCGGGTTTTTTGTTCCCGACAGTCATGTCGAGGTGGTCAAGGACGCTGTATTCGCTGCCGGTGGTGGGCGGATCGGGGACTATGACCACTGTGCCTGGCAGGTGCTTGGGTCTGGTCAGTTTCGGCCTTTGCACGGCAGTCAGCCGTTCATTGGTGAGGCGGGGCAGGTTGAGCGGGTCGAGGAATGGAAGGTTGAGCTTGTGGTTTGTGACGCGTTGATTCGTGATGTGGTGGCGGCTTTGAAGTTGAGTCACCCTTACGAGACGCCGGCTTATGAGGTGTGGCGGCTGGAGGATTTCTGATCTTTTTGCCGCTGGAACGGGAAACCCGCAGATGAGTGATTGTCTGCGGGCTTTTTGTTGGATGCGATTTTCCGGGCAATGGGGTTCAATGTGGGAGCGAGCCTGCTCGCGAAGGCGTCGGATCAGGCGATGATGTTCTGACTGATCGGGTACATATCCGTTGCTGCGGTAACGGCTTCTTAGGGTTCCGCCCTTACGGCGGGTCACTTTTGACAAACGCCTCAAAAGTAACCAAAAACGCTTGCTCCTACGTTCGGCCCGCTCGCTGAGGCTCGGGGTCCCTTCGCTCCGGTATTGATCCGGGCGCAGCGCCTCCGGTTTGCTTCGCTGCACCTCCTCTCGCTGTGTTTGGCTGCGCCAAACGGTCGCTGCGCTCCCACGCCCGGATCAATCCCTCCACTCAGCCTTCCGACGTCGCCCGTGGATCAAGATCAAGAGCGACAGCCGAGCTTGCGCTCATCCTGTTGAGTGGTGAGGAGCGAAGCGGGGCAGCGCCGTTTTTGCTTTTGCTTTTCTGTGGGAGCGAGCTTGCTCGCGAAGGCAATCTGACAGACAACCTAACTCTTGCAGATGCCCACAACCCCTGTGGGAGCCTGGCTTGCCAGCGATGGCGGCCTGACAGCCGAGCAGTCTCTATCTGGTGCAGTACTCACCTGTAGGAGCTGCCGAAGGCTGCGATCTTTTGACTTTGGTTTTTTACAGTCAAAGGGCAGATCAAAAGATCGTCCGAACGCGGCCCGAGCCTTCGGCAGCTCCTACACGGGATGTTTTGTGTTTAAGAGTGTGTGGAATTACCAGAACCTTCCCACAAGGTTTTCAGGTTGTCCCTCGGACGTCCGGTCTCTAGGCTTCGTCTGTCGCTGCCAATTCAGCGACCGGGAGGTGAGATACCCGATTTGGATCCCCACACAAGTGCCCCCATAATTGCGGCCAGCTTTCACTGTCAGCAATTCCTTATGGCGGCTATGTACGGGCGGACTTCGGTCCGGCCGGATTTGGGGTCCTTACCGGTAATCTCACTCCGTACATGGCTGCCACCTCTTCTCCGAGTGAGATCGGGAGCAAGTGGCCGCAACACTTAAAAAGGACTTGTTCGATGGACAAACTGATACCCGACCCACCCGCCGACGCCATCCGCGTCGAAGACCTGACGAAAGACCGTGAAGCCATCAAGCGCGCTGTCGATTTCTACTTCACCCCGCAACCCGCTCAGGCGCATCAGCCCAGCACAATGTTCCTGGTCAACCCCAGCATCGACACCGAAACCCTGCTGGCCCACGCCTACGAATCGTTGGCCTGCGCCAGTGCCATGGCCAGCAACTTCGCCAGCGAACTCAGCGGCCTGCAACGCAGCACCGCACTGGCGATCCAGCAAATCGTCATGCTCGCCGAACTGGCGGTAAACCGGGCGCTGGACCGGGTCGATCCACAGACCTGATCTCTCAGGATCACCGCGTTATCGTTCTTCGCGAGCAAGCCCGCTCCCACATTTGACCGGCGTACACAGGTCAATGTGGGAGCGGGCTTGCTCGCGAAGGGGGCCGCCCAGACGCCGGCGAGTCAAACCTTGGCGCTGACCTCACTCCGTTTAACCAACGCCTCAATCGCCCCACTCAAACTCGCCGCTTTCTCGCCAATCAACAAATGCCAGACCCCACCCTCCAGCGGGCTGACACCCTGGCAACCCAGCTCTTTCAACTGAGCCTCGGACAACGCTTTACCATCGACCAGTTGCAGGCGAATGCGGGTCAGGGCGATGCAGTCCAGCTGCAGCACATTCTCGCTACCGCCCAACGCCGTCAGCCATTGTTGGGCTTCCGGTGCAGCGACCATTGCAGCTTTCGATTCCTCGACCACCACCGCAGGCGCAGCCACCAACGCACGCCCCAGCGTCGGCATGGCGAGGCGGATTTCGTCGGCGATGCTGTCGGCCAATGGCCCGACCACCACCTGCAAGCTGCCGCCCTTGCCCGGGCGTACCACGGCCATCGCACCCAGAGCCTTCAAGTCAGCGTCGGAAGCCTTGTTGCGATCGACCATTTCCAGGCGCAGACGAGTCGTGCAGGCGCCCACGGTAAGCAGATTCTCGGCACCGCCCAAGGCCTTGATGTACGCAGCAGCACGTTCGTTTTCCGTAAGCACCGACTTCTCGGTGGCGGCCACGTCCTCACGCCCCGGCGTCTTCAGATTGAAGCGGCGGATACAGAAATCAAACACCGCGTAATACACCACGGCGTACGCCAGCCCGACCGGAATCACCAGCCAGCCATTGGTCGAACGCCCCCAACCCAGCACCATGTCGATGAAGCCGCCGGAGAAGGTGAAACCCAAATGGATGTTCAGCGCATTGGTGATCGCCATAGACAACCCGGTCAGCAGCGCATGCAGCAGATACAGCAGCGGGGCGAGGAACATGAAGGCGAATTCGATGGGCTCGGTCACGCCGGTAAGGAACGAAGTCAGGGCCATCGACAGGAAGATCCCGCCCATGACCTTGCGCCGCTCCGGCAACGCGTTGCGGTACATTGCCAGGCACGCGGCGGGCAGGCCGAAGATCATCATCGGGAACATGCCGGTCATGAACTGGCCGCCCTTTGGATCGCCGGCGAAGTAGCGTGACAGGTCGCCGGTGACCAGTGCGCCGGTGGTCGGGTCGGTGAAGTTGCCGAACACGAACCACGCCATGTTGTTGAGGATGTGGTGCAGGCCGGTGACGATGAGCAAGCGGTTGAACACGCCAAACACGAACGCACCGATGCTGCCGCTTTCCATCATCAAGGCGCCGAAGCTGTTGATGCCATGCTGGATCGGCGGCCAGATGTAGCCGAACACCACGCCCAGCGCGACGGCGGCGAAACCGGTGACGATCGGCACGAAGCGCCGGCCGCCGAAGAATGCCAGGTACTCCGGCAGCTTGATGTCTTTGAAGCGGTTGTACAGCGCGCCGGCCATCAGGCCGCTGACGATCCCGGCGAGCATGCCCATGTTGATGCTCGGGTCGAGCACCTTGAGCGTGGAGATCATCACCAGGTAACCGATCACTCCGGCCAGGCCTGCGGTGCCGTTGTTGTCCTTGGCAAACCCGACAGCGATGCCGATGGCGAAGATCATCGCCAGGTTGGCGAAGATCACCTGGCCGGCATCGTGAATGATCGCGATGTTCAGCAGGTCGGTGTCACCCAGACGCAGCAGCAGGCCGGCAATCGGCAGGATCGCGATCGGCAGCATCAGCGCGCGGCCGAGGCGTTGCAGGCCTTCGATGAAGAGTTGGTACATGGTGGTTCTCCCTGCTCTTTATAGAGAGCTTGTTGTTAGTGCAGAGGCCAATGCTGGTGGCAGGCGTGACGAACCGCAGCGGCGCTGTTGAGTTTCAACAGGTCGCGGCTGAGGCGTTGGCATTCGGCTTCGTGCAACTGGCGCACGCGATCCTTGATTTCACCGATTTGCACCGGGCTCACCGACAGCTCGGTCACGCCGAGGCCGATCAGCACCGGTGTCGCCAGCGGATCGGAGGCGAGGGCACCGCACACGCCGACCCAGCGTTTGTGCACCGCCGCGCCTGCGCAGGTCATGGCGATCAGCCGCAGCAGTGCCGGATGCAGGGCGTCGACGCGGGCGGCCAAACCTGCGTGGTCGCGGTCCATGGCCAAGGTGTATTGCGACAGGTCGTTGGTGCCGATCGACAGGAAGTCGGCGTGCTCGGCCAGTTGTTCGGCCTGCAATGCAGCGGCCGGGACTTCGATCATCACGCCGATTTCCGGGCGCTGAGTCACACCCAGTTCGATGCACAGCGCATCGACCCGTTGGCGGATGTGCAGCAGTTCGTCGACTTCGGTGACCATCGGCAACAGGATCCGGCAACGGCGCAGCGGGCTGACTTGCAGCAGTGCGCGCAGTTGCTGATCGAGGATTTCCGGACGGGCCTGAGCCAGACGAATGCCGCGCAGGCCGAGTACCGGATTGGCTTCGGCGGGCAGCGGCAGGTAGTCGAGTTGCTTGTCGCCGCCGACGTCGATGGTGCGGATGATCACCGAGTGCTCACCCATGGCATCGAGCACGGCTTGATAGGCGGCGCGCTGCTCTTCGACGTCCGGCGCGGTTTGCCGGTCGACGAACAGGAACTCGGTGCGCAGCAGGCCGACGCCATCGGCACCGTTGGCAAAGGCGTCTGCCGCTTCATGGCAGGAGGCGACATTGGCGACCACTTCGATCGCCACGCCATTGCGGGTTTCGGCGGACAGATGGGCTTTGGTTTGTTGCGCATCGCGGCGTTGCTGACGGTCGATTTGCGCCTGCTGCACTTCGGCCAGGCGTTCGGTGTTCGGCGTGAGTTCGAGTCGGCCGCCGTCAGCATCCAGCACCACCGACTGACCTTGCGGTAGATCGAGCAGCGTTGCGCCCAACGCCACCAGGCACGGCAGGCCTTTGCCACGCGCCAGAATCGCCACGTGCGAGGTCGCGCCGCCCTCGGCCATGCACAACCCGGCGACACCTTGGGCGCTGAGTTGCAGCAGATCCGACGGCGTCAGTTCATGCGCAGCGACGATGGCCCCGGCCGGCACTTCGTAATGCCAGGCTTCGCCAAGCAGGGCGCGCAGCACCCGTTGCTTGAGGTCGCGCAGGTCGTTGGCGCGTTCGGCCAGCAGCGCGCTGCCGGTGTGTTGCAGTACTTCGCACTGCACGTCGATCGACTGGCTCCAGGCATGAGTCGCCGCCGTGCCTTGGTCGATGGAATGCTGCGCGGTGTCGAGCAGGGCCGGGTCTTCGAGCAGTGCCAGATGCGCGGCGAAGATCGCTTCTTCGTCGGTGCTCTTGTGCTTTTTCGCTTGGGTGAGGGTCGCGTTGATTTCGCCGCGAACCTGATTCAGCGCCGACTCAAGCACCTGCTGTTGCACCAGCGGATCATGACTGCCCGCATCTGCCGGCAGGCTGATCGCGTTCAAGCGAAACAGCGGCCCGCCGACCAGTCCTGGTGCGGCGCACACACCCTGCAATACGCCAGCCTCGGCGGGGCGTTTGCGCGGTGCGGCGTTGACCGGTGCAGCAGCGTGATGATCATCGGGCAGGGCGGTCGCCAAGGCATTGAGCAAGGCTTGCAGCGCGGCTTCGGCGTCCGGCCCCTGACAGCTGACCTGCACCTCATCCTGCTCGCCGATGGCCAGTCCCATCAGCCCGATCAGGCTGTTGCACGGCGCCGACTTACCAGCGAAGTGCAGCTGCGACTGGCTCTTGAAGCCTTGTGCGGTCTGCCGAATCAGTGCGGCAGGGCGCGCATGCAGACCGCCGCGATGAGCCACCAACACTTGCCCACGCACCTCAGGCCCGCCAGTTTCTTCAACATTCGCAGCCGCACCGTTGCGGGCAATAATGTGCAGCAACGGCTCGCCGACCTTCACCGCTTTGAGTGTGATCGGGCGCACCTGGAAATCCTGGCTGTTGGTCAGGATCAACAGGCTGACCAGGCTTTTGCACTGCTGGCCGACCTTGTCCAGGTCATAGCGCAACAACGGCTGGCCGTTGCTGACCCGCGTGCCTTCCTTGACCAGCATCGAGAAGCCTTCGCCGTTCAGTTCAACGGTATCGAGGCCCAGGTGCAGAAGGATTTCCGCGCCGTTGTCGGCGCGCACGGTCAGCGCGTGGCCGGTGCGGGCGACGTGGATGATCTCCCCGGCGCAGGGCGAATACAGGGTGTCATTCAGCGGGTCGATGGCGATGCCGTCACCCATCGCGCCGCTGGCGAACACCGCGTCCGGGACTTTGGCGAGCGTGAGCACCGGGCCGCTGAGCGGGGCGCTGAGGGTCAGCTCTTTATTGTTGTTGTGCATGGCTCGGTCTCATCAGGTGTGCAGTCATTCGGGCTTAGTGCGTACGGGTCACTTTGCTCAGGTGGCGCGGTTGATCCGGGTCCATGCCACGGGCCACGGCGAGACCTGCGGCCATCACGTAGAAGCTCTGGATCGCCAGAATCGGGTCGAGGGCCGGGTGTTCGGCGCGGCTCAGGGTCAGGTCGCGTTCGAGGATGTCGTCCGGCGCGGCCAGCAGCACGCGAGCGCCGCGTTGACGCATCTCTGCCGCAAGACTGATCAGACCGGCCTGTTCGGCACCGCGCGGGGCGAACACCAGCAACGGGTAATGCTCGTCGATCAGCGCCATCGGGCCGTGACGGACTTCGGCACTGCTGAACGCTTCGGCCTGGATCGCCGAGGTTTCCTTGAATTTCAGCGCGGCCTCTTGGGCGATGGCAAATCCGGCACCACGGCCGATGACCATCAGACGCTCACAATCGCGCAAGGCGTCGATCGCGGTGCTCCAGTCCTGCTGCGCCGCGTCGCGCAGTCCTTCGGGCAGGGCGTTGTGCGCTTCCAGCAGTTCGTTATCTTCTTTCCAGTGCGCGATCAGGCGGGCGCTGGCGCTGAGGGTGGCGATGAAACTCTTGGTCGCGGCGACGCTGCTTTCGATACCGGCGAGCAACGGCAGGCTGAATTCACACGCCGCTTCCAATGGCGAATCGGCGGCATTGACCATCGATACGCTCAGTGCGCCGCGCTTGCGCAGCAGACGCAGACTGTTGACCAGGTCCGGGCTCTGACCCGATTGCGAGAACGCGAACGCCACCTGACCGCTGACCTTCAGCGGCGCCTGCTGCATGGTCACCACCGACATCGGCAACGACGCCACCGGCACCCCCAGTTGCTGCATGGTCAGGTAGGCGAAGTAGCTCGCCGCGTGGTCGGAGCTGCCGCGCGCGACGGTCATCGCCACTTGCGGCGGCTGACGGCGCAGGCGCCCGGCGATCTCGACCATCTGCGGGTCGAGCTGTTGCAATTGGGCTTGCACGGCCTCGAACGAGGACAGCGCCTCTTCAAGCATTTTTGAAGTCAATGTCTTCTCCTTCGACCATGACGGCGGTCAGTGTGAGTGAGCGATCCAGCCGCACGCAGTCGGCCCAGGCCCCCGGTTGCAGGCGCCCGCGTTCAGTGATGCCGAGGTAGTCGGCGGGAAATTGCGACAGGCGCTGCGAGGCCTCGGCGATCGGCAGTCCGATCTTCACCAGGTTGCGCAGGGCTTGATCCATGGTCAGGGTGCTGCCGGCCAGCGTGCCGTCGGGCAGGCGCACGCCGCCCAGACATTTGGTCACGGTGTGGCTGCCGAGCTTATATTCACCGTCGGGCATGCCGGCGGCGGCGGTCGAATCGGTGACGCAGTACAGGCACGGGATCGAACGCAGGGCCACGCGGATCGCGCCGGGGTGCACGTGCAGCAAGTCCGGGATCAGTTCGGCGAATTTGGCGTGGGCCAGCGCGGCGCCGACGATCCCCGGTTCGCGGTGATGCAGCGGGCTCATGGCGTTGTACAAATGGGTGAAACTGGTGGCGCCGGCATCGAGGGCGGCAACGCCTTCCTCGTAGCTGCCGAGGGTGTGGCCGATTTGCATGCGGATACCGCGGCTGCTCAGTTCACGAATTAACCCGTCGTGACCGGCGATTTCCGGGGCGATGGTGATCACCCGGATCGGCGCCAGCGCCAGATATTCCTCGACCTCGGCCATCAACGCGGTGTGGGCGAAATTCGGTTGCGCGCCGAGTTTGCCGGGGTTGATGTACGGGCCTTCCAGATGCACACCGAGTACCCGGGCGGCACCTTGCGGACGCTGTTCGCAGAATTCGCCGACCTCTTTCAGCACGCTGGAGATCTCGGCGCTCGGCGCGGTCATGGTGGTGGCCAGCAGCGAAGTGGTGCCGAAGCGCACGTGGGTTTTGGTGATGGTCTCAAAGGCACTGGCGCCTTCCATGATGTCTTTGCCGCCACCGCCGTGGACGTGCAGGTCGATGAAACCCGGCAGGAGGTAGGGCAGATCATTGTCGGCGGGATCGCAGGGCACGCCTTCGATCGACACGACTTTGCCGTGTTCGTGAATCAGCCGGCCGCGAACCCAGCCGCTGGCGGTGAGGATGTTGTCTTCGGACATTTTGCTTCTCTCGTTTGGCCTGGCTGCTGATCAGCGGCGAAGCTCTGCAACAAAGTCGTAGTAGTCGTTGCGGCAATAGGTGTCGGTGACTTCGATCGGCGTGTTGTCTTCGAGGTAGCCGACCCGGGTCATCAGCAGCATGGCGGTGCCGGGGGCGATGCCGACCAGCGCGGCGAACTCGTCCGAGGCGTTGATCGCCTGGATGTGCTGCAGGGCGCGGACGATCGGTTTGCCGATGCCGTCGAGGTATTCGTAGAGTGAATCGCCGACCAGGTGCGGCTTGGGCATGATCGAGGCGGGCAGGGTGCTCATCTCGATGGCCATCACCGTGTCGTCGGCCTTGCGCAGGCGTTTCATGCGCGCGACCTTGTCGTTCGGCGACAGGCTCAGGCGGATCAGTTCTTCGTGAGTCGGCAGGGTGATTTCGCGCTCCAGCCACTGCGAGCTGGGGACAAAGCCCTTGAGGCGAAGCATTTCGCTGAAGCCCGAGAGGCGTGACAGCGGTTGTTCCAGACGGGGTGTGATGAACGTGCCGGAACCTTGCAGGCGGCGGATCAGACCTTGATCGAGCAGCACTTCCAGCGCTTTGCGTGCGGTGACCCGGGAGATACCCAGTTGCTCGCTGAGGTTGCGCTCGGACGGCATCGCCTGCTCGGCCTTCCACTGCCCGGAATGGATCGCCGATTCCAGATTGCGCGCCAGCTGCAGGTACAGCGGCGTCGGCTGGGAGTCATCTGGGCGTAGGGCCTGGAGGTCGTTCATGTAGGTCATTTCCGACGCGAGTATAGGATTGTTGTGGCTCGCTTGTGGGGCGGAAATTAATACCACTTGAATACCATGTCAACGCGGGGAATTGGCGTGTAGCCCAATGAAATGGCGGGTTCTGAGTGGGTTGTCTTGAAGTGGTATTAGAGGTGGCCTGCAGAAAGTAAAAGATCGCAGCCTGCGGCAGCTCCTACAGTGGGAAGTGGTATCAACCCTGTAGGCGCTGCCGCAGGCTGCGATCTTTTGATTTATTTTTTTCAGGTGACCAGTGGTCGCTGGTTAAGGACGGATCTCGATCATCGTGCCGTCCGGCACCAGACCCCAGACTTCACGCATGTCCATGTTGCGCATGGCGATGCAGCCGTCGGTCCAGTCCAGGGTGTGGAACAGGTCTTCCGGGGTTTCTTCCGAATCCGGGGTGCCGTGGATCATGATCATCCCGCCAGGCTCGACGCCTTCGCGGCGGGCGCGGGCCGAATCGCTGATGTTCGGGTAGGAGATGTGCATCGCCAGGTTGAATTTTTCACTGACCTTGCGCCAGTCGATCCAGTAGAAACCTTCGGGCGTGCGTTTGTCGCCTTCAATCAGTTTCGGTCCTTTTTTCGCGCCCTTGCCCAAGGAGATTCGATAGGTCTTGATCGGCTTGCCGTCGGCGATCAATTGCAGTTGATGAGCCGATTTGAGCACCAGGATTTTTTCGATCATCGGGGTATTCGACGGCGTCACGGTGGTCACGAATGACGCTTGGGACACGGTGACGAACGACAGGCAAAACAGGGCAAGCAACCAGCGCATTGAAACGATTCCCCAAGGAGTGACGCAGATATTTTATTTATAGAAGCTTTAGGTGATGGCAGGCTGCGTCAACGGCGGAATCGATTCGGAGCGAACCGGGTAGCTTTCGGCGCGGCGATCAGCGAAGAAGCATTCTAAGGTACGCCCCACGGTGCGGAAAGCCAGCTCGTCCCACGGGATGTCGGCTTCGTCGAATAGTTGTACTTCGAGGCTCTCGGGCCCGGCAGCAAAGTCCAGATCGGCCAGTTCGGCACGGAAGAACACGTGTACCTGGCTGATGTGCGGCACGTCGATCAGCGTGTAGATGCTCAGATTACGCACTCGGGCGCAGGCTTCCTCGGCGGTTTCGCGGATCGCGGCCTGCTCGATGGTTTCGCCGTTTTCCATGAAACCTGCAGGCAGCGTCCAGTAACCGAGGCGTGGCTCGATGGCGCGGCGGCAGAGCAGCACTTTACTGCCCCAGGTCGCGACGCAACCGGCGACGATATTGGGGTTTTGATAGTGAATGGTCTGACAGCTGTCACAGACAAATCGCAGCCGCGAATCGCCTTCGGGAATGCGCTGGGTCACCGGGTTGCCGCACTGGCTGCAAAATTTCATGCTGGGGTTCCTGAATGCTGCGCCTATCTTGGCGTGCAGCGGTGCCGGTCGGCAAGTTGTCGTTTCGCGACATGGCCCGGTCAGGGGCTTGGGCGGCTGCAATGATTGGTGCATGATGCAGGGTAAGGCACAGATCGAGAACACTCATGCTGGACGAGCTACTGCATAGGGTAAGCAACCACACACCGCGCACGCTGGAGACCGATAAACGTTTCCCCGAGGCCGCTGTTCTGGTGCCGATCACCCGCAGTGACGAACCCGAGCTGGTGCTGACCCTGCGCGCCAGCGGCCTCTCGACCCATGGCGGCGAGGTGGCCTTTCCCGGCGGTCGCCGCGACCCGGAAGACCCCGATCTGATCTTCACCGCTCTGCGCGAAGCCGAGGAAGAAATCGGCCTGCCACCGGGGCTGGTCGAGGTGATCGGCCCGCTCAGCCCGCTGATCTCCCTGCACGGCATCAAGGTCACGCCGTATGTCGGGGTGATCCCGGACTTCGTCGAATACCAGGCCAACGATGCCGAGATCGCAGCGGTGTTCAACGTGCCGCTGGAGTTTTTCCGCAAAGATCCGCGCGAACACACGCACCGTATCGATTACCAGGGCCGTAGTTGGTATGTGCCGAGTTATCGCTACGGCGAATTCAAGATCTGGGGTTTGACCGCTATCATGATCGTCGAACTGATCAATCTGCTCTATGACGAACAGATCAGCCTGCATCACCCGCCCAAAAGTTTTATTAATACCTGAAGCATCAACACCTGAAGCCATCGCTCGAATGGCCCGTTCTTGAGCCCTGAGGAAAACAAGATGAAATACCGCCTGGGCGACGCCCGCGTCGACACCCATCCACAGAGCTGGGTCGCGCCCAATGCCGTGCTGGTGGGCAAGGTCAGACTGGAGGAGGGCGCCAACGTCTGGTTCAACGCCGTATTGCGCGGCGACAACGAACTGATCCTGATCGGCAAGAACAGCAACGTCCAGGACGGCACGGTGATGCACACCGACATGGGCTATCCGCTGACCATCGGCACCGGCGTGACCATCGGTCACAACGCCATGCTGCATGGCTGCACCGTCGGCGACTACAGCCTGATCGGCATCAACGCGGTGATCCTCAACGGGGCGAAAATCGGCAAGAACTGCATCATCGGCGCCAATTCGCTGATCGGCGAAGGCAAGGAGATCCCCGATGGCTCGCTGGTCGTGGGCTCGCCGGGCAAGGTCGTGCGTGAGCTGACCGAGCCGCAGAAGAAGATGCTCGAAGCCAGCGCCGCGCACTATGTGCATAACTCGCAGCGCTATGCGCGTGATCTGGTCGAGCAGGAAGAATGAGTACTCCCGAAAGACCGGTTGCCTCGCCGTGTGTGAATATCTGCGCACTGGATGACGACGATATTTGTACCGGTTGCCAGCGTACGGTCGCTGAGATCACCCGCTGGGGGCGGATGACCAATGACGAGCGCCGGGTGGTGCTGGGGTTGTGTCATGAGCGGGCGAAGGCGAGTGGGTTGGTGTGGATGATCCCCGGGAAATCTGGCGTCTGACAAACCGCCTTCGCGAGCAAGCCCGCTCCCACATTGGATTTGTGTTCACATTCGATCAACTGTGGGAGCGGGCTTGCTCGCGAAGAGGCCAGAACAGTCGCCACTTCTTATTGGCCCGACTCCAAGCCTGAAGTAACCTGTGCGCCAATTTCCCAGGTCGCCGCCATGATTTTCCTCATCGCCTACATCAGCAGCGTCGTGCTGATCAACTTCGCTTTCTCCACCGCGCCACACCTGGACATCATCTGGTCGGCCTGGGGCGGGTTGGTATTCGTGTTGCGCGACATGGTGCAAACCCGTTTCGGCCACGGTGCGCTCGTGGCGATGCTGGCGGCGCTGGTGCTGTCTTACGTCACTTCTGATCCATCCATCGCCTTGGCCAGCGCCACGGCGTTCGCGGTGTCGGAAATCATCGACTGGCTGGTGTTCAGCGTCACCAAGCGGCCGTTGCGCGACCGCCTGTGGATCAGCTCGGCGCTAAGCATTCCCCTCGATACCTTCATCTTTTTCGGCATGATCGACCTGATGACGCCACCGGTGATCATCACTGCACTGGTCTCGAAGTTCGCTGGCGTCACTGCCGTCTGGCTGATCATGGCCTGGCGCGAGCGCAAACAGGCTGTCGCCAGCTGAGCCAAACCCTGCGGTTCATGTAAAATGCCGCGCTTTCTCCCCATGGAAAGCGCGTCTGGCGTTGCTTTCCTCGATGATCCGCTTCTTTGAGGACCTGAGATGACCCGTATCGGAACTCCATTGTCGCCGACCGCGACCCGCGTATTGCTGTGTGGCTGTGGTGAGTTGGGCAAGGAAGTGGTGATCGAGCTGCAACGCCTGGGCGTTGAAGTGATTGCCGTCGACCGTTACGCCAACGCGCCGGCCATGCAGGTGGCGCACCGCAGCCACGTGATCAACATGCTCGACGGCGCCGCGCTGCGGGCAGTCATCGAAGCCGAGAAACCGCACTTCATCGTGCCGGAAATCGAAGCCATCGCCACCGCCACGCTGGTCGAGCTGGAAGCCGAAGGCTTCACCGTGATCCCGACCGCCCGCGCCGCGCAACTGACCATGAACCGCGAAGGCATCCGTCGCCTGGCCGCTGAAGAGCTGGACCTGCCAACCTCGCCGTACCATTTTGCCGACACCTTCGAGGACTACAGCAAAGCCGTTCAGGACCTGGGCTTCCCGTGCGTGGTCAAGCCAGTCATGAGCTCGTCGGGCAAAGGCCAGAGCCTGCTGCGCAGCGCCGATGATGTGCAGAAAGCCTGGGATTACGCGCAAGAGGGCGGTCGCGCCGGCAAAGGTCGGGTGATCATCGAAGGCTTTATCGATTTCGACTACGAAATCACCCTGCTGACTGTGCGCCATATTGGCGGCACCACGTTCTGCGCACCGGTTGGTCACCGTCAGGAGAAGGGCGACTATCAGGAGTCGTGGCAGCCGCAGGCCATGAGCCCGATTGCCCTGGCTGAGTCCGAGCGCGTGGCCAAAGCCGTGACCGAGGCCTTGGGTGGTCGCGGGCTGTTCGGGGTCGAGCTGTTCATCAAGGGTGATCAGGTGTGGTTCAGCGAAGTCTCGCCACGCCCGCATGACACCGGTCTGGTGACCCTGATTTCTCAGGATCTGTCGCAGTTCGCCCTGCACGCCCGCGCCATTCTCGGTCTGCCGGTGCCGCTGATCCGTCAGTTCGGCCCATCCGCTTCGGCGGTGATTCTGGTGGAAGGGCAGTCGACCCAGACCGCGTTCGCCAACCTGGGCGCAGCGCTGAGCGAGCCGGATACGGCGTTGCGTCTGTTCGGCAAGCCTGAAGTCAATGGTCAGCGCCGGATGGGCGTGGCGTTGGCGCGGGATGAGTCGATTGAGGCAGCGCGTGCCAAGGCGACCCGGGCTGCTCAGGCTGTTGTTGTAGAGCTATAAACCGAGGCGCGGCATTCGCGAGCAGGCTCGCTCCCACAATTGGTTTTGTGTACGCCACAGATCCAATGTGGGAGCGAGCCTGCTCGCGAAGCTTTTGATCTTCCGTCAGGCAACCTGATTCAAATCGTTGCCACGCGTTTCCTTCAGGCGCAGCACAGCAATCAGGCTGAGCACCGCTGCCGCCGACACATACCCGCCGACATAACTCAAACCACCCATTGCCACCAGTTTCTGCGCGAAGAACGGAGCCGCCGAGGCGCCGACGATCCCGCCGAGGTTGTAAGCGGCCGATGCGCCGGTATAGCGCACGTGGGTCGGAAACAGTTCCGGCAGCAGCGCGCCCATCGGGGCAAACGTCACGCCCATCAAGAACAGCTCGATGCACAGGAACAGCGCCACGCCCCAGGTCGAGCCCTGCGTCAGCAATGGCTCCATCAGGAATCCGGACAGAATCGCCAGCACACCACCGACGATCAGCACCGGTTTGCGCCCGTAGCGGTCGCTGGCCCAGGCGGACAACGGCGTTGCGGCGGCCATGAACAGCACGGCAAAACACAGCAGTCCAAGGAACGTCTCACGGCTGTAGCCGAGGGTGGACACGCCGTAGCTCAGGGAAAACACCGTCGAGATATAAAACAGCGCATAGCACACCACCATCGCCGCCGCGCCGAGCAGGGTGGGCGCCCAGTACTGGGTGAAAAGCTCGACCAGCGGCACTTTCACTCGCTCCTGACGGGCGATGGCGTTGGCGAATACCGGGGTTTCGTGGAGTTTCAAGCGCACATACAGGCCGACCATCACCAGTGCCGCGCTGAGCAGAAACGGAATCCGCCAGCCCCAACTGCGAAACTGCTCGTCATCGAGGGTCATGGCCAGGGTCAGGAACAGGCCATTGGCTGCAAGAAAGCCGATTGACGGGCCAAGCTGCGGGAACATGCCGAACCACGCCCGTTTGCCCTTGGGCGCATTCTCCGTGGCCAGCAACGCCGCGCCGCCCCATTCGCCACCCAATCCCAAACCCTGACCGAAACGCAGCACACACAACAGAATCGGTGCCCAGGCGCCAATGCTGGCGTAACCCGGCAGCACGCCGATCAGCGTGGTGCACACGCCCATCAGCAAGAGCGAGGCGACCAGTGTCGACTTGCGCCCGATGCGGTCACCGAAATGGCCGAACAGCGCCGAACCCAGCGGGCGGGCGAGGAAGGCGATGCCGAAGGTGAGAAACGCCGAAAGCATCTGCGCGGTGCCGGACGTCTGCGGAAAGAACACCGGCCCGATAACCAGCGCGGCGGCCGTGGCGTAAACGTAGAAGTCGTAGAACTCGATGGCGGTGCCGATGAAGCTCGCCGTCGCCACGCGGGTGGCGGAGTTGGTCGGCTGGGCAGGCGCGGTGGCGCTGTAAGCGGTACTGGTCGTCATGCGGTGATCCCTGACAGTCATGAGCTCCGTTGGAGCGAATTATTATGGTTGAACACCCAGGGATGTGGGATGAGACGCGAGCGCTGTTTCGAGTAGGAACAGTCGTCGGGGTGGTGCGGAAAATTACCGAAACCGTTGGCGTGCGGGGTAAGCACAGGGCTCGGCGGCGCTTGGGTAAGCGGCTCGATTATAGGAAGGGGGCTAACAATCAAACAAGAGCAAAAGATCGCAGCCGTTGGGCTTTCTGTGGCGAGGGAGCTTGCTCCCGCTCGGGCGCGCAGCGGCCGCATGAATCTGTGGGTAAATCAAAAGCCAGGGCTGCTTCGCAACCCAGCGGGAGCAAGCTCCCTCGCCACAAAAGCGCCTAAACCTTGGCGGGCACCGCGCTCGTATGCCAGATCAGCACCTTGCTCACCCGGTTGTCCTCGGTCTCGAGAATCTCCAGCCGATAGCGCCCGATCTTCAGACACACCGCGCTGTCCGGAATGGTCTCCAGCGCTTCGGTCACCAGACCGTTGAGGGTTTTCGGCCCGTCGCTCGGCAAATGCCAGCCCAGGCATTTGTTCAACTCGCGGATCGACGCGGTGCCGTCGATCACCATGCGCCCGTCGGGCTGCGGATGGATGTGCGGGTTGTCGAGGCTGTGCTCGCTTTCGAATTCGCCGACGATTTCTTCGAGAATGTCTTCCAGTGTGACGATGCCCAGCACTTCGCCGTACTCGTCCACCACCATGCCCAGCCGGCGCTGCTGCTTGTGGAAGTTCAGCAGTTGCAGTTGCAGCGGCGTGCTTTCCGGGACGAAGTACGGTTCGTAGCTGGCGGCCAGCAGCGCTTCGCGGGTCAGTTGGCCGTCGTTGAGCAGATGGCGGATCTGCCGTGTATTGAGCACCGCTTCGACCTGGTTGATGTCGCTGTGGAACACCGGCAGGCGCGTGCGCTTGTTGTGGCGCAGTTGTTCGACGATCGCTTCGATCGAGTCGTCGAGGTTGATGCCGTCGACATCGCTGCGTGGCACCAGAATGTCATTGACCGTGATGTTGTCCAGCGCATGGATCCCGGAAACCGGGTGGGTGCGAGACGGATGTTCCGGGTCGTCGTTCGGGTCGGCAGGTTCTTCGTCTTCACTTTGCTGCACCACCTGGGGTTTGCGCGCGAAGGGACGCAGCAGCAGACCGCTGATGCGACTCAGCAGCCAGGCCAGCGGGTAAAGGATTTTCAGCGGAACGGCCAGCAGGGTATTGCCGAACGACAGTACTGCATCCGGATAGCGCTGGGCCACGCTGCGCGGAAAGTAGTCGGCAAACACCAGCAACACGGCACCGGCGCCGAGGCAGGCGGCCCACGGGCCGTTTTCTTCGCAAAGGAAGATTGCCAGCAGTGTGGCAATGACCACCGCGAGGGCGCGGCACAGGGTGTTGCACAGGATCAGACTGTCGAGCGGGAAGCTCAGCTTCGCCAGCGGCTTATCGCTGGCGCGCGAGGCGGTGCGTTGCGCGAGCAAGTGCTGCTGCGCGATTTCGACGGCGGTAAACAGCCCCGACCATAAAATCAGCAGGACAAATACCGCGAGCATCGGCCCTATGGGCAAACCGTCCATTTATGCCGCCCGTCAGATGTGCAGGATGTATTCACGAACCAGTTTGCTGCCGAAATACGCCAACATCAGCAGGCAGAAACCGGCGAGAGTCCAGCGAATCGCCTTGTGGCCACGCCAGCCGAGGCGATTGCGGCCCCACAGCAGCACGCTGAACACGATCCAGGCCAGGCACGCCAGCAGGGTCTTGTGCACCAGATGCTGGGCGAACAGGTTCTCGACGAACAGCCAACCGGAGATCAGCGACAGCGACAGCAGCGTCCAGCCGGCCCAGAGGAAACCGAACAGCAGGCTTTCCATGGTTTGCAGTGGCGGGAAATTCTTGATCAGGCCCGACGGGTGCTTGTGCTTGAGCTGGTGATCCTGCACCAGCAGCAGCAAGGCCTGGAACACCGCGATGGTGAACATGCCGTAGGCGAGGATCGACAGCAGGATGTGGGCGAGGATGCCCGGTTCTTCGTCGATGATTTGTACCGTGCCGGCCGGGGCGAACTGCGCCAGCAACACCGTCGCCGCGCCGAGCGGGAACAGCAGCACCAGCAGGTTTTCAACCGGGATCCGCGAGCAGGCCAGTAGCGTCAGGGCGATGACAGCCGCGGCGATCAGGCTGGCGGCGCTGAAGAAGTCCAGGCCCAGGCCGATCGGCGTCAGCAGGTGAGTGAGCAGGCTGGCGCTGTGGGCGAGCACGGCGAGGATGCCGAGCGTAACCAGCAGGCGCTTGTTCGCCTTGGCGCCGGAGGCCAGGCGGGTGCCCTGATAAAGGGTCGCAGCGGCATAAAGAAGCGCGGCGGCGATGGTAGTCAGCAAACTGGGTGACAAGGGGAGCATAAATCCTGTTAGGCAGGCCCGAAAGGCGCTGAGTTTGGCATAGAACCGCCACACCACGAAAGTGCGAGGTGTCCGCCCGACGCAGTCTTCGCTATAATCCGCGACCTGCCCACGCCGCAGGCTCGCCGAGCACATGTTGAATCCGGTCTGGGCCGCCATTATCCCGGTCTACACAGGGCCTGAAAGGATCGCGCAATGTTTGAAAACTTAACCGACCGTCTCTCGCAGACGCTGCGCCATGTCACCGGCAAGGCGAAGCTGACTGAAGACAATATCAAAGACACCCTGCGCGAAGTGCGCATGGCGTTGCTCGAAGCCGACGTCGCCCTGCCGGTGGTCAAGGACTTCGTCAATTCGGTCAAGGAGCGCGCTGTCGGCACCGAGGTGTCGCGCAGCCTGACGCCGGGCCAGGCCTTCGTGAAGATCGTCCAGGCCGAACTCGAAAGCCTGATGGGCGCGGCCAACGAAGACTTGAACCTGAGCGCCGTGCCGCCCGCCGTCATTCTGATGGCAGGTCTGCAGGGTGCCGGTAAAACCACCACCGCCGGCAAACTCGCGCGCTTCCTTAAAGAGCGCAAGAAGAAGTCGGTGATGGTGGTGTCGGCGGATATCTACCGTCCGGCTGCGATCAAACAGCTGGAAACCCTGGCCAACGACATCGGCGTGACGTTCTTCCCGTCCGATCTGAGCCAGAAGCCGGTCGACATCGCCAACGCGGCTATTAAAGAAGCAAAACTGAAATTCATCGACGTGGTCATCGTCGACACCGCCGGTCGTCTGCACATCGACGAAGAGATGATGGGCGAGATCAAGGCGCTGCACGCCGCGATCAACCCGGTGGAAACCCTGTTCGTGGTCGACGCCATGACCGGTCAGGACGCCGCCAACACGGCCAAGGCCTTCGGTGATGCGCTGCCGCTGACCGGTGTGATCCTGACCAAGGTCGACGGCGATGCCCGTGGCGGTGCCGCGCTGTCGGTGCGCGCAATCACCGGCAAGCCGATCAAGTTCATCGGTATGGGCGAGAAGAGCGAAGCGCTCGATCCGTTCCATCCCGAGCGTATCGCTTCGCGGATCCTCGGCATGGGCGACGTGCTCAGCCTGATCGAACAGGCTGAAGCGACCCTCGACAAGGACAAGGCCGACAAACTGGCCAAGAAGCTGAAGAAGGGCAAGGGCTTCGACCTCGAAGACTTCCGCGATCAGCTGCAACAGATGAAGAACATGGGCGGCCTCGGCGGGCTCATGGACAAACTGCCGAGCATCGGCGGCGTCAACCTGTCGCAAATGGGCAATGCCCAGAACGCGGCAGAGAAGCAGTTCAAACAGATGGAAGCCATCATCAACTCCATGACCCCGGCCGAGCGTCGCGACCCTGAGCTGATCAGCGGTTCGCGCAAACGCCGGATCGCCATGGGTTCCGGCACTCAGGTGCAGGACATCGGTCGCTTGATCAAGCAGCACAAGCAGATGCAGAAGATGATGAAGAAATTCACCGCCAAAGGCGGAATGGCGAAAATGATGCGCGGCATGGGCGGTATGTTGCCCGGCGGCGGCATGCCGAAAATGTGATTCAGGACACCATGACTTCGCCGGTCGTCGCACCGGCGCAGACCCTGCAAGGACGCAGGATCAACAGCAAACCCGCACTCGGCGGGAGCTGACTGGCCGTTTTCATCGACGGCTCTATATGCAAATCCGCACGGCATGCCATAGGCGCCGGAAAAAGTCATTTGCAAAAGTCCGGATATTCCTTAGAATATGCGGCCTTTCGGGCACCCATGCCCGCTGTGCATTTAGATTTGCAGCACCGACTACAGGAACGATGTTCACATGCTAACAATCCGTCTTGCCCTTGGCGGCTCCAAAAAGCGCCCGTTTTACCACCTGACCGTAACCGACTCGCGTAACCCGCGTGACGGCTCCCACAAAGAACAGGTTGGCTTCTTCAACCCTGTTGCCCGTGGTCAGGAAATCCGTCTGTCCGTGAACCAAGAGCGCGTAGCCTACTGGCTGAGCGTTGGTGCACAGCCATCTGAGCGTGTTGCTCAGTTGCTGAAGGAATCTGCCAAGGCTGCAGCCTGAGCAGTATGAGCGCGACGCCAGAAAAAGCTGATGACCTGATCGTTGTCGGCAAGATTTTTTCGGTTCACGGCGTTCGCGGCGAGGTGAAGGTCTTTTCCTTTACCGATCCGATTGAAAACCTGTTGGACTACCGCAACTGGACGCTTCGGCGCGAAGGCGTGGTGAAACAGGTCGAGCTGGTCAGCGGCCGATCCACTCAAAAGGATCTGGTTGCCAAGCTCAAAGGCCTCGACGATCGCGATGAAGCCCGTCTTCTGAGCGGTTACGAGATTTGCATCTCACGAAGCCTTTTGCCCAACCTGACAGGCGACGAGTACTACTGGTACCAGTTGCAGGGTCTGAGCGTCATCAACCAGGACGAGCAATTGTTCGGCAAGGTTGATCACCTGTTGGAGACCGGCGCGAACGATGTATTGGTGGTCAAGCCCTGCGCAGGCAGCCTGGATGATCGCGAGCGGTTGTTGCCCTATACGGAGCAATGCGTGCTGGCAATCGACCTGGAAGCAGGCGTGATGCGGGTGGAATGGGATGCGGACTTCTAAGCAATGGCCAGCCTGCGCGTAGACGTCATAACGCTGTTCCCCGAGATGTTCTCGGCCATCAGTGAGTACGGCATTACCAGTCGTGCGGTCAAACAGGGGCTGTTGCAGCTGACCTGTTGGAATCCGCGGGATTACACGACGGATCGGCATCACACTGTGGACGATCGCCCGTTTGGCGGTGGTCCGGGCATGGTGATGAAGATCAAGCCCCTGGAAGATGCTCTGGTTCAGGCCAAGGCAGCAGCCGGGGAGGCGGCGAAGGTGATTTACCTGTCCCCCCAAGGCCGTCAACTGACTCAGTCGGCGGTACGCGAGTTGGCAAAATCGGATGCATTGATCCTGATTGCCGGCCGCTATGAAGGCATTGACGAGCGCTTTATTGAGGCTCATGTCGATGAAGAGTGGTCGATTGGTGACTATGTACTGTCTGGCGGCGAGCTGCCGGCCATGGTCATGATCGATGCGGTTACACGACTGCTGCCCGGAGCTTTAGGGCATGCGGATTCCGCTGAGGAAGATTCCTTTACGGATGGTCTGCTGGATTGCCCGCACTACACCCGACCTGAGGTGTATGCGGATCAGCGTGTTCCCGACGTGTTGCTAAGTGGCAATCACGCGCATATCCGGCGTTGGCGTTTACAGCAGTCCCTTGGTAGGACCTATGAACGACGCGCCGATCTTCTGGAAAGCCGCTCGCTTTCTGGAGAAGAGAAGAAGCTGCTCGAGGAATACATCCGCGAGCGGGACGATAGTTAACAACGTATCGATGGTAGATCAGTTGATTTACCTTAGGAGCACAGCATGACCAACAAAATCATCCTTGCACTCGAAGCAGAGCAGATGACCAAAGAAATCCCTACCTTTGCCCCAGGCGACACCATTGTCGTTCAGGTGAAAGTGAAGGAAGGCGATCGTTCCCGTCTGCAAGCGTTCGAAGGCGTTGTCATCGCCAAGCGTAACCGCGGCGTGAACAGTGCGTTCACCGTTCGTAAAATCTCCAACGGTGTTGGCGTAGAGCGTACTTTCCAGACCTACTCCCCGCAGATCGACAGCATGGCTGTCAAACGTCGCGGTGACGTACGTAAAGCCAAGCTGTACTACCTGCGCGACCTGTCGGGTAAAGCAGCTCGCATCAAGGAAAAACTGGCTTAAGTCCAGCTTCCGATGCAGAAAAAAGCAGCCTACGGGCTGCTTTTTTGTTGCCTGTAATTTATCCACAGCATTTTTGTTTCAGGCCAGAACCATGACCACCCGCGACCAGGAAATCCAGCGCCGTACCGAACTCTCGGTAACCCGCGTGACCAAAGCCGTCTTCCCGCCGACCACCAACCACCACAACACCCTGTTCGGCGGCACCGCGCTGGCATGGATGGACGAAGTGTCGTTCATCACCGCCACCCGCTTCTGCCGCCTGCCGCTGGTGACTGTTTCAACCGACCGCATCGACTTCAACCACGCGATCCCGGCCGGCTCCATCGTCGAACTGGTCGGTAAAGTGATCAAGGTCGGCAATACCAGCCTCAAGGTCGAGGTGGAAGTGTTTGTCGAGAGCATGAGTTGCGATGGCCGCGAGAAGGCGATTCATGGGCAGTTCAGCTTTGTCGCTATTGATGATGACAAGCGGCCGGTGCCGGTGCTGCCTGGGTTTGCAGCCTGATCTGGAACCGAGTCGCGCCATTCGCGAGCAGGCTCGCTCCCACAGGCTTTGTGTCGGACACAATTTCCGATCACTGTGGGAGCGAGCCTGCTCGCGAATGCGTCAGCTCAGGCGCTGCTGCTCTCAGGCTGAATCAACGCCAACAACGTCCACCCGGATCCCGGTTTCAAAACGGTCTCCGGCGTCACCACATGCACCCAGCCGCTGTCATCGCGCATGAACAGCAGCGTCGCCCGATTGCCATGCAATGCCTGGTAATCCTCCCAACCGAAACCGTCCGTCAGCGTCGTGCTGTAGACCTCGGCGCCGTTGCTGATCAGGCTGGCCAGCTTGGCGTAGGTCAGCGCCTCGCTCCCCAGCTGATTGCCGCGATGTTCCAGGCTTGCCCGATGCTTGTCACTGCGACGACTTTCCTGACCACTGGCCAGACCAAACAGGCGTTGATGACCAAAGTCGTGTCGAAAACGCATCGCCGCCAGGGTGTTCAGTTCGCCCGACGGCGATAGCGCCAGCAGATGCCCCAGCCCCACCAGATCAAGATGCGCATCGGCATGCTGTGAAGCCGGGTTGCCAAAGTACGTCGGCAAACCCTCCATGCGCGCCGCACGAATGTTTTCCCAACTCGAATCGGTCAGTAGCACCCGGCTGCCCAGCTGCTGCAGCGACTTGCCCAGCAGGCGCGCCGGGCCGTTGGCGCCGACGATCAGGAAGCCGCTCGGCGCCGGTTCAGCGACGTTCAGCAAGCGTGCCAGTGGCCGAGCGGTTGCACTTTGCAGCACCACGGTGCCGATGATCACCGCGAAAGTCAGCGGCACCAGCAGCAGCGCACCTTCGTGCCCGGCTTGATCCAGACGAATCGCGAAAATCGCCGACACCGCCGCCGCCACGATCCCGCGCGGGGCGATCCAGCACAGCAGGGCGCGTTCACGCCAGCTCAGGCTAGAGCCGGCAGTGCTCAACAGCACGTTCAGCGGGCGCGCGATCAGTTGAATCACCAGCAGCAGAATCAGCACCAGCGGCCCGAGGCCGATCAGGGCATGCAGGTCCAGCCGCGCCGCCAGCAGAATGAACAACCCGGAAATCAGCAGCACGCTGAGGTTTTCCTTGAAGTGCAGGATGTGCCGCACATCCACGCCCTTCATGTTCGCCAGCCACATGCCCATCAGCGTCACCGCCAGCAGGCCGGACTCGTGCATCACCTGATTGGATGCAATGAAGATCCCCAACACCGCCGCCAGCGAGGCGAGGTTATGCAGGTACTCGGGCAACCACTGGCGCCGGATGATGGTGCCCAGCACCCAGCCGCCGACCACCCCGAATACGCTGCCGCAGACAATCACCCCGCCGAAGGTCAACAGGCTCTGTTCGAGGCCGTTGCCCTCGGAGCGGGCGATGATGAAGCTGTAGACCACCACCGCGAGCAGGGCGCCGATCGGGTCGATGACGATGCCTTCCCAGCGCAGGATGTTGGCGATCGAGGCTTTCGGCCGCACCACCCGCAGCATCGGCACGATCACCGTCGGGCCGGTCACCAGCGTCAGGCTGCCGAACAGGATCGCCAGCAGCCAGTCGAAGCCGAGCAAGAAGTGCGTCGCGACGGCGATGACCACCCAGGTGACAAGCGCACCGAGAGTCACCAGCCGATGCACGACACTGCCGATCTCGCGCCATTCCGACAGGTGCAGGGTCAGACTGCCCTCAAACAGGATCAACGCTACCGCCAGCGACACCAGCGGCATCAGCAACGGGCCGAACATTTCCTGCGGGTCGAGCCAGCCCAGCACCGGCCCGGCGAGAATCCCGGTCAGCAACAGAAACAGAATCGCCGGCAGCTTCAGGCGCCACGCCAGCCACTGGCAACCCAACGCAGCGACGCCGATCCCGCCAAATGCCAAGAGAATTTGCTGCTCGTTCATTGAAGCTCCCTGTTCCTTGAAATTGCGGGCTATGAAAGACTAGCGGCCATTCCTACAGTTCACTCTACATTTGCGCACGGCCCCGGAGGTTGTGTGTCTTGAGCGCCCATGCCTGCCATCGACCATCCACTGATTGACCAATTCCTCGACGCCCTGTGGCTGGAAAAAGGCCTGTCCGACAACACCCGCGGCGCCTACCGCAGCGATCTGGCGCTGTTCAACGGCTGGCTGCAGGAGAAAAACCTCGAGCTGATCAATGCCGGTCGCGAGTTGATCCTCGATCACCTGTCCTGGCGCCTGGAGCAGAACTACAAACCGCGCTCCACCGCCAGATTTCTCTCCGGTGTACGTGGCTTTTATCGCTATCTGCTGCGGGAAAAGCTGATTACGGTCGATCCGACCTTGCGCGTCGACATGCCGCAACTCGGTCGGCCGTTGCCCAAATCGTTGTCGGAAGCTGACGTCGAAGCGCTGCTCAAGGCGCCGGATCTGAGCGAAGCCATCGGCCAGCGTGACCGCGCCATGCTTGAGGTGTTGTATGCCTGTGGTCTGCGGGTGACCGAACTGGTCAGTCTGACGCTGGAGCAGGTCAACCTGCGTCAGGGCGTGTTGCGGGTGATGGGCAAGGGCAGCAAGGAGCGGCTGGTGCCGATGGGCGAGGAGGCGATTGTCTGGGTCGAACGCTACATGCGCGATGGCCGCAGCGAGCTGCTCGGCGGACGGCCCAGCGATGTGCTGTTTCCCAGCCAGCGCGGCGAGCAGATGACCCGCCAGACTTTCTGGCACCGGATCAAGCATTGGGCCAAGGTCGCCGGGATCGGCAAGTCGCTGTCGCCGCACACTTTGCGTCATGCATTCGCCACGCACCTGCTTAACCACGGCGCCGACCTGCGGGTGGTGCAGATGCTGCTGGGGCACAGTGACCTTTCCACTACGCAAATCTACACCCACGTCGCCCGCGCGCGGTTGCAGGACCTCCATGCCAAACACCACCCAAGAGGCTGATGCAACCTTCAATGTTGGAGTCATTACCTGTGGTGAGGGGATTCATCCCCGATGGGCTGCACAGCAGCCCCAAAAACTTTGGGTTTAATAAAAACACCAAAGTATCCATTTACGACCGCAGCGCCTGCATCGGGGATAAATCCCCTCACCACAATAATGTGTGCCAGTCAGCCTTGAGTGTCTTGTGTCAGGCGCATTCGGCCATGCGAGCCTTATGTGGTAGGCTTTGCCGGTTTGCACGATGGACGGTTATGACCCGGTGTTCCGGCACGGGCGTTCTGACCGTTTCATTTGTCCGCCTTCAGGAGTTCTCATGCGTCTGACCCAGATTTTCGCCGCCGCAGCCATTGCGTTGGTCAGCACCTTTGCCGTCGCCGATGACGCGGCCGACAAAGCCATTCGTCAAAGCCTGGAAAAACTCGAACTCGAGGTTCCGGTAGAAAGCATCAGCGCCAGCCCGTTGCCGGGCATGTATGAAGTCAAGCTCAAGGGCAGCCGCGTGCTGTACGCCAGCGCCGACGGCCAGTACATCGTTCAGGGCTACCTGTTCCAGCTCAAGGACGGCAAACCGGTCAACCTGACCGAGAAGACCGAACGCCTGGGCATCTCCAAACTGATCAATGCCATTCCAGTGGCCGAAACCGTGGTGTATCCGGCGGTGGGCGAAACCAAATCGCACATCACCGTGTTCACCGACACCACCTGCCCGTACTGCCACAAGCTGCACGCCGAAGTGCCTGAGCTGAACAAGCGCGGCATCGAAGTGCGTTACGTGGCGTTCCCGCGTCAGGGCCTCGGCTCGCCGGGTGACGAGCAACTGCAAGCCGTGTGGTGCTCGACCGACAAGAAAGCCGCCATGGACAAAATGGTCGATGGCAAGGAAATCAAGGCCGCCAAGTGCGCGAACCCGGTTTCCAAACAGTTCGCTTTGGGTCAGTCGATTGGCGTGAACGGCACACCGGCTATCGTTTTGGCCGACGGACAAGTCATTCCGGGCTACCAGCCGGCGCCACAAGTCGCCAAACTGGCGCTGGGCGCCAAGTAATTCGCATCGTCACGGTCAGCCTTTGACGATCATGGTCCGGCGGTAACTTCGCCGGGCCATTAATAGAGAGCCGCGAACACGCGGTTGTTTTCCGGCCGACCTTGCGTCGGCCGTTTCATGGGGAGTTCACAGTGAATCCGGTCAAAGTAGGCATCTGTGGGTTAGGGACCGTCGGTGGCGGTACCTTCAACGTACTTCAGCGCAACGCCGAGGAAATTGCTCGTCGTGCCGGGCGTGGGATCGAAGTGGCACAAATTGCCATGCGCACGCCAAAGCCTCAGTTCCAGACGACCGGTATTGCGATTACCAACGATGTCTTCGAAGTGGCCACGAACCCTGAGATCGACATCGTCATAGAGCTGATGGGCGGCTACACCGTTGCCCGCGAGCTGGTACTCAAGGCCATCGAGAATGGCAAGCATGTGGTCACCGCGAACAAGGCACTGATCGCCGTTCACGGTAATGAGATTTTCGCCAAGGCACGCGAGAAAGGCGTGATCGTGGCATTCGAAGCGGCCGTGGCCGGTGGCATTCCGGTGATCAAGGCGATCCGTGAAGGCCTGTCCGCCAACCGCATCAACTGGGTCGCCGGGATCATCAACGGCACCGGCAACTTCATCCTCACCGAAATGCGCGAGAAGGGTCGCACCTTCGAAGACGTGCTGGCCGAAGCGCAAGCGCTGGGCTACGCCGAAGCCGATCCGACCTTCGACGTCGAAGGCATCGACGCCGCGCACAAACTGACGATTCTGGCTTCCATCGCGTTCGGCATTCCGCTGCAATTCGACAAGGCCTACACCGAAGGCATCACCAAGCTGACCACCGCTGACGTGAACTACGCCGAAGCGCTGGGCTACCGCATCAAGCACCTCGGTGTGGCGCGCAGCACCGCTGCCGGTATCGAGCTGCGCGTACACCCGACGCTGATCCCGGCCGATCGCCTGATCGCCAACGTCAACGGCGTGATGAACGCCGTGATGGTCAACGGTGACGCTGCCGGTTCGACCCTGTTCTACGGCGCCGGTGCCGGCATGGAGCCGACCGCTTCGTCGGTGATCGCCGACCTGGTGGACGTGGTTCGCGCCATGACGTCCGATCCGGAAAACCGCGTGCCGCACCTGGCCTTCCAGCCGGACTCGCTGTCGGCGCATCCGATCCTGCCGATCGAAGCCTGCGAAAGTGCCTACTACCTGCGCATCCAGGCCAAGGACCATCCGGGCGTACTGGCTCAGGTGGCGAGCATCCTCTCGGAGCGCGGCATCAACATCGAGTCGATCATGCAGAAGGAAGTCGAGGAACACGACGGTCTGGTGCCGATGATCTTGCTGACCCACCGCGTGGTCGAGCAGCGTATCAACGATGCAATCGCCGCCCTCGAAGCCCTGGCCGGCGTGAATGGTCCGGTTGTGCGGATCCGCGTCGAGCACCTGAACTAAGTCGTTGTCCTGCAATGGCCCCGTGAAAGGGGCCACTGTTGTGCACACTCTCCATTGGAGTCAGTCATGCGTTACATCAGTACCCGCGGCCAGGCACCGGCCCTGAATTTCGAAGACGTCCTGCTGGCCGGTCTGGCCACCGACGGCGGTCTGTACGTCCCGGAAAACCTGCCACGTTTCACCCAGGAAGAAATCGCTTCCTGGGCCGGCCTGCCGTACCACGAGCTGGCTTTCCGCGTGATGCGCCCGTTTGTCACCGGCAGCATCCCGGACGCCGATTTCAAAAAGATCCTCGAAGAAACCTACGGTGTGTTCTCGCACAGCGCCGTTGCGCCGCTGCGTCAGCTCAACGGCAACGAATGGGTGCTCGAGCTGTTCCACGGCCCGACTCTGGCGTTCAAGGACTTCGCCCTGCAACTGCTCGGTCGTCTGCTCGATTACGTGCTGGAAAAGCGCGGCGAGCGCGTGGTCATCGTCGGTGCTACCTCGGGTGACACCGGTTCGGCCGCCATCGAAGGCTGCAAGCACTGCGAAAACGTCGACATCTTCATCCTGCACCCGCACAACCGTGTGTCCGAAGTGCAGCGTCGGCAGATGACGACGATTGTCGGCGAGAACATCCACAACATCGCCATCGAAGGCAACTTCGATGACTGCCAGGAAATGGTCAAGAACAGCTTCGCTGACCAGAGCTTCCTCAAGGGCACGCGTCTGGTGGCGGTGAACTCGATCAACTGGGCGCGGATCATGGCCCAGATCGTCTACTACTTCCACGCAGCCCTGCAGCTGGGCGGCCCGGCGCGTTCGGTGGCGTTCTCGGTGCCGACCGGCAACTTCGGCGACATCTTCGCCGGTTACCTGGCGCGCAACATGGGCTTGCCGATCAACCAGTTGATCGTCGCCACCAA
This sequence comes from Pseudomonas sp. lyk4-TYG-107, assembly GCF_030209055.1. Lineage (NCBI taxonomy): Bacteria > Pseudomonadati > Pseudomonadota > Gammaproteobacteria > Pseudomonadales > Pseudomonadaceae > Pseudomonas > Pseudomonas sp. lyk4-TYG-107. Next base: position 31,620 of record NZ_JARVST010000027.1, on the reverse strand, counting down.
CCGCAACGACATCCTGCACCGCTTCATGAGCGGCAACCAGTACGTCAAGGAAACCCTGCACGCCACGCTGTCGCCGTCGATGGACATCATGGTTTCGTCGAACTTCGAACGCCTGCTGTTCGACCTGCACGGTCGTAACGGCGCGGCGATTGCCGGGCTGATGGATTCGTTCAAGCAGGGCGGTGGTTTCAGCGTCGAGCAAGAGCGCTGGACCGAAGCCCGCAAGCTGTTCGACTCGCTGGCCGTGGATGACGCGCAAACCTGCGAAACCATCGCCGAAGTCTACGCGCAGTGCGGCGAAGTGCTGGATCCGCACACCGCCATTGGCGTCAAGGCCGCCCGCGAATGCCGTCGCAGCCTGGACATCCCGATGGTGATTCTGGGCACTGCACATCCGGTGAAATTCCCGGATGCCGTGGAGAAAGCGGGTGTAGGAAAAGCTCTCGAACTGCCTGCACATCTTTCTGATTTGTTTGAGCGAAACGAGCGCTGCACCGTTCTGCCAAACGAGCTGAAAGCCGTACAGGCCTTTGTCAGCCAGCATGGCAACCGTGGCAAGCCGCTGTAAGTCGAAAAAGCTGTCACATTTTGAAGCCCGTCTCCTGACGGGCTTTTTTGTTTCTGCTGCCACACTGCTCGGGTTTTCGCCCATGAAGGACGGGTGAGTCGATCACGAAGGAAGTGGCAATGCTGTTTGAAAGAGGATGGAAACACGCCCTGAAGCGGGTTTTTCTGCTGTGCCTGTTGGTTGGCTGGCGCGTGGGCGTTGCGGCGCATCTGGCGCATGATGAAGAGCAGTTAAACATCGGCACCGTTGTGCTGAATGAAGCAGAGCGGCAATGGGTTCGCGATAACCCGACGGTGATCGTGGCGGCGGAGCAGTACCCGTTGTACCTGTTTCTGGATGAGCATGGTCATTGGAGCGGCTTGAACAATGATGTGCTCAAACGCATCAGCGCCATGACCGGGTTGCAATTCGTTTACCGGGAGTCGTTTTCCACCGCGCAGATGCTCGAGCGCCTGGAAACCGGTGCCGCAGACATGAGCACGACTCTGGCGATGAATGATGAGCGCCGTTTGAGTCTGGATTTCAGTCATGCCTTTGGCGGTGCCGGCTGGGTATTTGTCGGCCGCGCCGGCGAGCCTGGAGTGCAATCGCTGGAGCAGTTGGCCAAACGGGTGCTGGTGTTGCCGGGTCGGCATGCGCTGGAGGGGGTGATCCGACGCGATTATCCGTCCATCGAATTACGTTCGGTGAAAACCTATGCCGAGGCACGGGCGCTGGTCGAAAGCGGTGAGGCCTATGCCACCATCGAAAACGAAATCGGTGCGCAGCTCTATCCCTCAGGCTTGCTGAAGGTTGGCGAATTGCTGGAGGGAAAATGGGAGGCGGATCTTCTGGCCGTGCGCAAGGGTCAGCCGCAATTGCTGAGCATCCTGAACAAGGCGCTTGAAGCGTTCCCGGCTTCCGAACTGCGGGCCATTCGCCTGAACTGGCTGGGCGGCATCGGGCCGAAACCAGCTGCTGCGGGCTGGCAACACTGGTCCCGTTTGGGCTACTGGGGTGTGTTTGTGGTGGGGGCTTTTTGTGGGTTGTCGCTGTTATGGCATCGGCGAATGGCGGCGCTGATCAAACAGCATCGAGACGTGCAAAGCCAACTCGGTGATCAATTGGTCTTCCAGCGCGCGCTGATAGACGCCATGCCTGACCCGGTGTTCGTTCGCGACCTGGAAGGGCGTCTGATCCTCTGTAACAAAAGCTACGAAGAGGCGTTGTCGATCCGCTTTGAGCAGGTGCAGGGGTGCCGCTTGATCGACGTCGATGCCCTGCCGCGTGCCACCGCCGGCATGCTGCATGAGGAGTTCATGATTCAGCTGAGAACCCGCCGAACCCGCTTCAGCAGACGTCGCCTGCAATTCAAGCAGGGTAATCGCGAAATCTATCAATGGACGGTGCCGTTTTACTGCGCCAGTGGGGAGTTGCGAGGCTTGCTCGGCGGGTGGACGGACATCACCCGGCGTGATGCGGCAACGACGGGACATCCGCATTGATATAGGGAAATTTCCTATATCACGCGCTTCCTTTTCCGATGGGGGACTGAAGGAGGCTGCCCTAAAGTGGGCAGCAACTGCGGACGAGTCCGCGATTGCCGTTTCAGAGGTCGTCCATGCGCTCGCTCAAAGTACTGATTCTCGAACCCGATCCTTATCGAATGATGGCGTTGCACCAGATGCTCAATGCGGTCGGTATCTACGACGTGCTGACAGCGCCGTCGCTGGCGTCAGCAAAGTGCTCGCTGGAGCGCCGCACCCGGGTCGACATAGCGATTTGCGATCCGCAACTGCGCGGGGGAGAGGGCCTGGCGCTGATCCGTCATCTGGTGGCCGGGCGGGAAGCGCGGGCGCTAATCCTGCTGGGGCGTGTGGCACCCGGCCTGCTGAGTGATCTCGAAAGCCTGCTTCACCAGCAGGAGCTGAAACTCCTGGGGCGTTTGCAAACGCCGGTCTCGGCCGTGCTGATGCGCGGGCTGCTGGACAGCTACCTGCAAGCGGCAACCCATCCGGCGGGGGCTTGAGACGACGGTTATGTTTCTGTCATCTTCACCGTGCATGCTCTGACAGACCGCTAACTGCTCCGGGAGCAGCGCGGTATTCAGAACTTTCTTCTCGGGCCGGTGGTCATTTATTGTGAACACGCCCCAGGCACAATGTTTTCGGACTATTGAGTGGAGATCGAGATGGAAAGTATCAGTCTATTGCTCGGTGAGGCTCTGAGCCCGTATCAGGTGACGTTGACTCCGTGTGGCGCCCATGGCGAATGCCTGGTGACGCTGAAGAACAGCAACGGCGCCCTCGTGGTGGAGCGCGAATTCAATCAGGCGCAGTTGAGCGACAAACGCCTGCTGACAGATGTGGTTGACGGTTTGCACCGTGACGTCCTGATCGCCGAAGGGCGGCTGGAGCCCTGTGTGATTGCGGCCTTGCGCAATGCGGCGCTGGATAAGCGTGCGGCCCTGTAAAGATGAAATATTTTTTGTGGGAACCTTCCTGCATCCCCGTCAGTCAGACCCCGTAACAGCAGGATCAAGCATTGTGCTCCGGTGCTTGTCGCTTGCTGCTACGGGTCTTTAAGCAGACCGCGTTTAACCCCGAGTTGTCTCCCCACTGCTCGGGGTTTCTTTTTGCCCGCAGGTTTTACTGCGTGGCCTGTTGCTCGAAAAAAATCCGCGCCTGTTGCAGATAATCCGTGCGCATTTCGGGGTCCAGCCAGTCGGCATACGACTGGTTCAGTTGCTCGTGGGGCAGGGTACGCAGCAGTTGGTTGATCTCACTGATCGCCTGACGGCCCTGAGGAGTATCGGAACACCCGACAAAGCCAGACAGATACTTGCCGGTGCCGCGAATCGGAAAGAACACCAGTTGGTCTTCGGCAATTTGCGCCTGCTGCGCCTGATAGCGGATCTCCGGCCAGTAACCCAGCACCACTTGCAGACGCCCCAGGCGCTGCATCGACAGCAGGCTGCTCAGGGCGTCGTTGCCATAATGCGGCGTCAACGCACCGCCGGGAGCCTGCTTGAGCAGACTGTCGAGATACTCGCCGTAACTGCGTTCCGCGACAACTCCGACCTTGATCTCGCCATTGGCCAGAAATGCCGGCAGATCGACTTCATCGTCGATCAGGTACGGCGCCAGTACGTCGCGATCCTTCTGACGCACCACCAGACCATTACTGACAGCGCGAAACGCCGGGATAGAGAAAGTGATCCATTGCGTGCGCTCCTTGCTCCAGATCAGCGACGGATCGCAGGTAAAGGACGGCTCGTGCAGCATCTGCATGCCGCGGGCGCGATTGACCCGCATCAGCGTGTGTTCGTATTGCGGCATGCCGGCGATCAGCATCGGCATCAGTTGATCGATGACGCCCTGGCCCTTTTTCGGGCCTTCGAAGATGGTCAGGGGCGGCAGGTCGCGCAGCAACCAGACCAGCGTGGGCTTCGCTTGCGCCCAGGCGGGCAGGGCGAGCAGAAACAACAGGCCGAACAGCCGCCACGTCCACCAGTGGTGGGCGCGGTTGGCGTCCGATGTCTGCCGATGTTTCAGCTTAGATAGCTCCGTCTGCGCGCAACCGGGCGATCTGCTGTTCGTCGTAGCCAAGATCGTGCAGTACCTGCGCATTGTGTTCACCGAGCTGCGGCCCGACCCATTCGGAAGTGCCCGGTGTCTCAGAGAGTTTCGGCACGATGCCCGGCATCTTGAAAGGCTTGCCGTCCGGCAGTTTCGCCTGCAGGAACATCTCCCGGGCGAGGTACTGCGGATCGCTGAACATGTCCTCGGCACTGAAGATCCGGCTGGCCGGCACTTCCGCCTGATTGAGCAGGTCGAGCACGCTTTGCAGCGGCAGCGAATTGACCCAGCGGTCGATCACGCCATACAACTCGTCGCGGCGACTGTCGCGCCCGTCGTTGCTCGCCAGTGTCGGGTCGTTGGCCAGATCCTCGCGGCCGATGATCAGCATGAAACGCTTGAAGATTGCGTCGCCATTGGCACCGATCTGCACATGCTTGCCGTCGGCGCTGGTGTGGATCGATGACGGCGTGATGCCCGGCATGATGTTGCCGGTGCGCTCTCGGATGAAGCCGAACACGTCGAACTCCGGCACCATGCTTTCCATCATGGCGAAAATCGCCTCGTACAACGCGACATCGACCACTTGGCCGAGACCGCCGTTGACCTCGCGGTGACGCAGCGCCATCAGCGCGCCGATCACGCCCCACAACGCGGCAATCGAGTCACCGATGGAGATCCCGGTGCGCACCGGTGGCCGGTCTTCGAAGCCGGTGATGTAGCGCAAGCCGCCCATGGACTCGCCGACTGCGCCAAAGCCCGGTTGATCTTTCATCGGCCCGGTCTGGCCGAAACCCGAGAGGCGCACCATCACCAGCTTCGGGTTCAGCGCATGCAGGGTTTCCCAGCTCAACCCGAGTTTTTCCAGCACGCCGGGGCGAAAGTTCTCGATCAGGATGTCAGCTTCGCCCAGCAGTTTTTTCAGGATCGCCAGGCCCTCGGGGTGCTTGAGGTTCAGGGTCAGCGACTTCTTGTTGCGCGCCTGGACGAACCACCACAGCGAGGTGCCTTCATACAATTTGCGCCACTTGCGCAGCGGATCACCGCCGTCGGGCGATTCGATCTTGATCACTTCGGCGCCGAACTCGCCGCAAATGCGCGAGGCAAACGGCCCGGCAATCAACGTACCCAATTCAATGACTTTCACACCGCTGAGCGGTTTGTTGGCGAACGGCATACTGAATCCTGTAGGACAAGGCTGAGCGGATACAGCGTTTTAACATAGCCGGCTGTCAGACGCCGCAGGTTGATCGCCATCAATTCGATGATTGCCTACGGCATCGGTTAGACTTGCCGACTTTCCTCGTATCAAGAAGCCCGTTCATGGCCCAGCCGTCTACCACGTACAAATTCGAACTGAACCTCACTGACCTCGACCGCAGCGTCTACGAGAGCGTCAAGCAGACCATCGCCCGTCACCCTTCGGAAACCGAAGAGCGCATGACCGTGCGGCTGCTGGCCTACGCCCTCTGGTACAACGAACTGCTGTCATTCGGCCGTGGTCTGTCGGACGTGGATGAACCTGCACTGTGGGAAAAAAGCCTGGATGACCGCGTCCTGCACTGGATCGAAGTCGGCCAGCCAGACGCTGATCGCCTGACCTGGTGCTCGCGTCGCACCGAACGCACCAGCCTGCTGGCCTACGGCAGCCTGCGCGTGTGGGAAGGCAAAGTGGTGCCGGTGGCGAAGAACCTGAAAAACGTCAACATCGCCGCCGTGCCGCAGGAAGTACTGGAAACCCTGGCCAAGGACATGCCGCGCGTGATCAAGTGGGACGTGATGATCAGCGAAGGCACGATCTTCGTCACTGACGACCGTGGTCAGCACGAAGTCCAGCTGGAATGGCTGGCCGGTGAACGCGGCTGATCCTGCGCCGCTTACTGATTAATCCCACGTATTCAAGAGAAGTTTCCGTTAGCCCATGCGTATTGATCCTCGACCGTTGCCTGCCACGCTGCCGTTTCTCGGTGACCTGCCACCTTTGCTGACCCGTTTGTACGCGGCGCGGGGCGTGCAATCCGAGGCGGAGCTGGATAAAAGTCTGGCGCGGCTGATTCCGTTCCAGCAGCTCAAGGGCATCGAGGCGGCGGTGGATCTGCTGGTGACGGCGCTGGAGCAGCGTCAGCGGATTCTGATCGTCGGTGACTTCGACGCCGATGGCGCGACGGCCAGTACGGTCGGCGTGCTTGGCTTGCGTCTGCTGGGCGCGGCGCATGTCGATTATCTGGTGCCGAATCGCTTCGAATACGGCTATGGCCTGACCCCGGAAATCGTCGAGGTTGCCCTGGCGCGCGAGCCGCAGTTGCTGATCACCGTCGACAACGGCATCTCCAGCGTCGAAGGCGTCGCCGCCGCCAAGCGCGCGGGGCTGAAAGTCTTGATCACCGACCACCACTTGCCCGGCGATGAACTGCCGCTGGCCGATGCGCTGGTCAACCCGAACCAGCCGGGCTGCGAGTTTCCGAGCAAGGCGCTGGCCGGGGTCGGGGTGATTTTCTACGTGTTGATGGCCTTGCGCGCGCGCCTGCGCAGCCTTGGCTGGTACGAGAGCAAGCCGCAGCCGAACATCGGTGAACTGCTGGATCTGGTGGCGCTGGGCAGCGTTGCCGACGTGGTGCCGCTGGACGCCAACAACCGGATTCTGGTGCATCAGGGCCTCGAGCGGATTCGCGCCGGGCGTGCACGACCGGGGATCAAGGCAATTCTTGAAGTGGCCAAGCGTGACGCGGCGCGAATCACTTCCACCGACCTTGGATTTATCGTCGGCCCGCGCCTGAACGCGGCGGGGCGCCTGGACGACATGAGCCTCGGGATCGAATGCCTGCTCACTGCCGACGCCAATCTGGCGCGGGAAATGGCCGCGCAACTGGACGGCATGAATCAGGATCGCAAATCCATCGAGCAGGGCATGCAGCGCGAGGCGCTGGCCCAGCTCAAGGACTTGCCGGTGGAATCGATGCCGTTCGGCCTGTGCCTGTTCGATCCCGAATGGCACCAGGGCGTGATCGGCATTCTCGCCTCGCGCATGAAAGAACGTTATTTCCGCCCGACCATTGCCTTCGCCGATGCCGGTGACGGTTTACTCAAGGGCTCGGGGCGTTCGGTGCAGGGTTTCCACATTCGCGATGCCCTCAGCGTGGTGGCGGCGCAGCATCCGAACCTGATCGCCAAGTACGGTGGCCACGCGATGGCGGCCGGTCTGACCTTGCCGCAAGAGAATTTTCCGCTGTTCGCCGAGGCTTTCGATGCCGAAGTGCGTCGGCAACTTCGTGAAGAAGACCTGACCGGGCGCATGCTTTCGGATGGCACGCTGGCGGTCGAGGAATTCCATCTGGAACTGGCCCGCGCCCTGCGCCATGCCGGGCCTTGGGGCCAGCACTTCCCGGAGCCGCTGTTCCACGGTGTGTTCCAGTTGGTCGAGCAACGGGTGGTCGGCGAGCGCCATCTGAAAGTGGTGCTGAAAAGCGAGTGCGGGTCGGTGAAGCTGGATGGCATCGCTTTCGGCATCGACCGTGATGTCTGGCCGAACCCGACCATTCAGTGGGTCGAGCTGGCCTACAAGCTCGACGTCAACGAGTTCCGGGGCAACGAGACGGTGCAACTGATGATTGCCCACATCGAACCGCGCTGACGCCATTCGCGAGCAGGCTCGCTCCCACAGGCACGGTGTTGACTTTGTGGGAGCGAGCCTGCTCGCGAAAGTACCCTTTCACACACTGAATCACTCTGAACCCTCCCTCATCCCCGGTTGTCGACTAGGCTCTAAGCACTGCTTGATTGGCCTTGTGACGTCTGTCGAATGTTTTGCCCGCGGGGGCGGGTGCTGCACCTTTTTCCTGTCACTCGTCGACTTTTCAAACAGAACCCTGGAGCCTGCCCACTGATTTGAGAGGTGCCCCATGAGTCTGCTGCTCGAACCCTTTACCCTTCGCCAACTGACCCTGCCCAACCGCATCGCCGTGTCGCCGATGTGCCAGTATTCCAGCGTCGACGGTCTGGCCAACGACTGGCATCTGGTGCATCTGGGCAGCCGCGCGGTGGGCGGTGCCGGCCTGATTTTTACCGAGGCCACGGCGGTCACCGCCGACGGGCGAATCACCGCTGAAGACCTCGGTTTGTGGAACGACGAACAGATCGAACCGCTGCAACGCATCACCCGCTTCATCACCGCTCAGGGTGCGGTTGCTGGCGTTCAACTGGCCCATGCCGGGCGCAAGGCCAGCACCCATCGGCCATGGATAGGCAAACACGGCAGCGTCAAACCGGAGGATGGCGGCTGGATCCCGGTCGGGCCGTCACCGATTGCCTTCGACCCGCAACACACGCAACCCAAGCAGCTGGATGAAGGGCAAATCGCCGAAGTCATCCAGGCCTTCGTTGCTGCGGCCAAACGCGCGTTGACCGCAGGTTTCAGCGTGGTCGAGGTGCATGCCGCCCATGGTTATCTGCTGCATCAGTTTCTGTCGCCATTGAGCAATCAGCGCCGCGATCAATACGGTGGTTCGTTCGAAAACCGTATTCGGCTGGTGTTGCAAGTCACCGAGGCCGTGCGCGAGGTCTGGCCACAAGAGTTGCCGGTGTTTGTCCGGGTGTCGGCCACCGACTGGGTCGAAGACGGCTGGAACCCGGATGAAACCGTGGAACTGGCGCGCCGCCTCAAGGCATTGGGAGCGGATCTGATCGACGTCTCTTCCGGTGGTACCGCCGCCAACGCCGAGATTCCGGTGGGGCCGGGTTATCAGACGCGCTTCGCCGAACGGGTGCGCAAGGAGTCCGGCATCGCCACCGGCACCGTCGGCATGATTACCGAGCCGGCGCAGGCCGAGCACATTCTGCGCACCTGTCAGGCCGACATCATCTTCCTCGCCCGCGAGCTGCTGCGTGACCCGTACTGGCCGCTGCATGCCGACGATGATCTGGGCGGGCGCAAAGCGGTATGGCCGGCGCAGTATCAGCGCGCGACGCATCGTGATCAGCCGATTCACGAATCCGATCTGCGCGATTGATTTCAAACCGGCGCAACGTCTATAAACCCGCCATTGAACCGGCGGGTTTTTTCTTGCCTGCCATTTGCCAAGGAAGTCGAGCATGTTGATCGAGCGAGAACTGACCGAACACGACTTGCCGCTGCTGGCGCAGATCGACCGCAGTGAGCTGGTTGAAGAATGTTATCGGCTGGAAAACGGTGAATTGATTCTGTATCCGGTGCATTTCGACATGCGTGGCTGGCCGGAAGGAGAAGCTGAGGAAAACGCGCTGGCGCTGGAGAAGTGCTTGCGGCGCGGTGGCTGGTTGTACGGGGTTTTCGATGGGCAGGCGCTGGTCGCGGCGGTGGTTGTGGATAACCGGGTTATTCACAATCAGGGGTTGAGCATGCGCCAGTTGAAGTTTCTGCACATCAGCCGTGATTACCGCGGGCAAGGGCTGGGGGCGAAGTTGTTTGCGCTGGCCTGCGAGCAGGGCCGGCGATTCGGTGCCGAGGCGTTGTATGTTTCAGCGACTGAGTCGCGCAACACTGTGGAGTTTTATCAGAGACAGGGTTGCCGGTTGGTTGATCAGGCGGATCCAGAGTTGTTTGATCAAGAACCCAGAGACATTCATCTGTATTGCCCACTGACCTGACGCAGTTTCTTCAATAACCGATGTTGAATGTTCTGACGCATTCGCGAGCAAGCCCGCTCCCACCCTGGTTCTGTGTCGGTCGCAAACTGTGTGATCGACCGGGATCCAGTGTGGGAGCGGGCTTGCTCGCGAAGAGGCCCTTACAGGCGCCTCAAATCATCAAGGATATTTGCGCTTGTCCGGCGCCGGCGGGAAGTACTGGTACAGCCAGGTCTCGCTCAATGTGCGGTCATTGGTGCGGATGAACAGGCGCAGTTCCACCGGATCGACGCTGTCGCTGGTCGGGTACCAGTCGAACAGGATCCGGTAACCCTTGATGTCATCGAGCACCAGCACGCTGAAGTCCTGCACCTTGCCGTTGGAGCAGGTGACCACCGGTTCGATCCCGGTGCCCTGCGGCAGGCGATCGAGACCGCCACCGGTGAAGTCCACGGCAAAACGTCGGGCCCAGACCGGTGGGTAATGCTCGCCTGGTGCCCAGCCTTCGACGAAACCACCCATACCCGACCGGGTCGCATGCACCCGCGCCAGCGGCGTGCCGACCGGTGGCAGGGCGCTCCAGTAGAGCTTGTAGCCATAGTTCAGCGAGTCGCCGGCAGCCACTGGCTTCTTCGGCGTCCAGAACGCGACGATGTTATCGAGCGTTTCGCCGGTGGTAGGAATTTCCAGCAGATCGATGGAGCCTTCGCCCCACGCGGTTGTAGGCTCGACCCACAGGCTCGGGCGTTTGCTGTACCAGTCGACGGTGTCCTGATAGTTGGCGAACTCGTGGTCGGTCTGCACCAGACCGAAGCCCTTCGGATCGGTGTCGGCGAACGCGTTGAACTGCAGGGTCGCCGGGTTGTTCAGCGGACGGCAGATCCACTCGCCGTTGCCGCGCCACATCGCCAGGCGATCGGAGTCGTGGATCTGCGGGTGAATGGTGTCGCACATGCGGCGTTCGTGGGTGCCGCAGCTGAACATGCTGGTCATCGGTGCGATGCCCAGTTGTTCGATAGCGGTACGGGCGTTGATGTGGGCGTCGATCTCCATCACCACGCGCTCGGCCTGGCAATCGATGTCGAAGCGGTAGGCACCGGTGGCGCTCGGCGAGTCGAGCAGCGCATAGACCACAAAACGCGTGGCGTTCTGATCCGGGGTCTCGAACCAGAATTTAGTGAAGTCCGGGAATTCTTCGCGCTTTTTCGCGTAGGTGTCGACGGCCAGGCCGCGAGCGGAGAGGCCATATTGGCCAGTCGCATCCACCGCGCGGAAATAACTGGCGCCGAGGAACGACACCACGTCATGGCGATCCAGCTCCGGCGCCTTGAACAGCTTGAAGCCGGCAAACCCCAGGTCGCCCTTGAGCTGCTGGGTGTCGACCGAGGTGTTCTCGTAGTTGAACAGCGTCGGGCGGAAATGCACTTCGCGGGCGGTGCGGGTCTTCGGATCGACGCTGTACATGCGCACCGGCTGGCGGAAACCCATACCGACGTGGAAGAACTGCACGTCCAGCTGACCCTTGTTTTCTTTCCACAACGAATGATCGCCGTCGTAGCGGATCGCGTTGAAGTTCTGCGGGGTCATGGTCGCCAAAGTCGGCGGCAGCACCTGTTTGCTGTCCTGATAGGCCGTTCCGGCCAATTGCTTGGCTTGGCGCTTCAGCGCTTCGAAGTCGAAGGCCTGCGCTTCACCATCGGCGGCGCCACCATTGGCGGCCCAGGCACGGGCGGCCAGCAGGCCGGAAGCCGAGAGACCGGTGTAAGCCGCAATGGCCATCGACGCTTTGAGCAAATTCCTGCGGTGCATAAATACAACCTGTCGTGAGCAATCCCGCGCCGTTCCTGGCACGTGCTGGATCAGAAATTACGGTTCGGACAAGCCTTCGGCCAAACGCAACGGACTATAAACAGATGCCGGCTAGCTTAAACGGTTCGCTCGCCGAGCAAAATTCGTTGATTCACAGTGACAGAGTGTCAATGAAACAAGACATGTCGGTTAAAAATCTGACAGGGCGTTCTGATTTATGCGGCATATCTGCTTTTTTCGACTAATTACTCTAAAAACCGCTTTTCAGCGCCGATTTAATTTCTATTCTATGGGCATGACCGGTGTTGACCGGTAGGGCACACGGCGCTGCTGTAAGGGGCAGGGCGATGTGGTGGTTTAGCAATTCTTTGAAGTATTGAAGGACATCGTCCATGGCAAAAATACAAGGTATCGCCGAAATGCTCGGCATCTTTCCCTGCCTCGGCAGCGGCCGCAGAAGGCGTCGATTGAGTTCTGAAGAGCTGAAGCTGGTGGAGCGTTATCGCGAGTTGTCGGAGAGTGACCGGATTGCGATGCGGTATCTGGTGGATGCGATGCGGAGTGTTTCGCGGTTTTGAGTGGAAATAAAAAGGGGCGGACTGAAAGGTCCGCCCCTTTTTATTTGGATCAGCTACACGTTCCCAGGACTGGATACGGCCGCTGGCCGCGCATCAACTCCGGCACATCCCGCCATTTGACCCACGCCTGCTGTTGCCAGTGCAGCAGCGGTACGGTAACGCCTGCCCAATGCATTGAGCTCAAGCTCGGGTGGTTTTCCACAGGGCTTGATTGAGTTTCGCGCAGCATCGGGATGACTTCATGGCTCAGCCATTGGCGCAGGTGTCGGTTTTCCGGGACGAAGTGATGGACGAGCAGGGCGAACAGGCCGGACTCGCTGACCATCGCGCAATCGATGATTTCCCCGTCCCGACGCAGGAGGACATGGCGACGCTGGTCGGGATCGAGTTTCAGGGTGAGACGTTCGTTCAGGGGGTAACCCATCAAGCGACCGAGATCTTGCACGCAGAACCAGGCTTCGTGGTCTTGCATGAAGGCGTGGAGGAAGCGGTTGTGGCGGGTGAAGACGGTGGGGGCAAAGTGGGTCGACGATGAGTTTTGGATTTGTGCAGACATGTAGTGACTTCCGATTTGAGCAGGAAAGTCGCCATCAACTCTTCGACAAGTTGGGTGGCGAACCGTATGGCGTTCGAAGTCGGGATACTTCCAGTCAAACACGGAAAAGCCAGAAGGCCCGCGCCACACGGCCCGCCATAAAGCAAAACTGAAGCTACGACTGCCACAGTTCAATGGAGGGCATGCAAGCACCGCGTTGACAGTTTCCGGCTTCGACCCCGGGTCGCTGATTTGGCAGCGACGGGATAAAGCCTATCGGTCAGGCGCTTGCGGCGACAAGTCTACTCTGTGGACGCGCAGCGTAGGAAATTGGGCTTTTTGGGGGAGGCTGTGTCTGTAGGAAATGCCTGTTTTTACATTGCTTGCAGCCAGGCTGCGTCTGAGGCGCGTTTTTTCATTTATTTATGGAGATTCATGCAACGAACTGCAGGTTTTATCCATGCTGATCGAATTTTCCGTTTCCAATTACCGCTCGTTCCGGGACAGGCAAACGCTGTCCATGGTCGCGAGCCCTCGGCTGAGCAAGGCGCGAAACGTCTTCAGCGCCGGCACGAGCACTGAAAAGCTCCCGGACCTGCTCAAGGTCGCCGCCATTTACGGACCCAACGCTTCTGGCAAATCGTCGCTCATTCGCGCAATGGGCATCGTCGGCAGATTGCTGGCGACACCCGCAGGCATCCATGGCGACGTACTACCGGTTGCATCCTTTCGCTTTGACGAGATGCTAAGAGAAGCGCCCAGCGTTTTTGAATACGACTTTGTTCAAAGCGGGTTGCGTTATCGATTTGTGCTCGCGTTGACAGCGCAGCGCATTGTCCATGAACAATTGCTCTGTTATCCAAAAGGAAAGGAAACCTTGCTGTATAACCGTCAAGTTGATTCCCTCGGTGAGCATTACACCTTTGGGAAAGCCCTTGAAGGCGGTAAGAACGTGCATTGTGCGTGGCGGCGTTTGACCAGTCCCAGGATGCTGTTTATTGCACAGGCCGTTACCCACAGCAGCGAAGAGCTGACGCAGTTGCGCGCACCATTTTGCTGGTTTCAAAGAGGTTTGCTGGTAGTCGAGCAGAGCAATATGCAGGGCCTCTCTACGGCGTCGATTCGTTTTCTGCAGATGGTTGAAAGTCATACCAGCGATCTACGTGATTTTCTCTGCGCTCTGGATATTCCGGTATCGGCGATCCAGCTCAGTTCGGAACATTCCACTGCGCTTCCAGACAATCGAAAGATGACGCTGAAAGAGTTTATTGCCGCTGCGCAGGGAGACAAATTGACCCTGACGCATGCCAGTATCTCAGGCGAGGCTGAATTCGATTTTGCCGAAGAATCGTGCGGCACCAAGAACCTGATCGGCTTCTGGTTGCCGTGGTTCATGATGAATCAGGCTGGCGGCAGCGGCGTTCTCTGTGTTGATGAGTTGAACAGCAGTCTGCATCCTGAAATCGTCGGGGTCCTGATTGGCAAACATCTGGACAGCGGACTGAATACTCAGTTGATTTTCACCACTCACGACACGCACTTGATGAATGAAAAGATTCTGCGGCGTGATCAGTTCTGGATTTCGGAGCGTGATGCATATGGCGCGACAAGTCTGTTTTCCGTTCACGACTTTGAAGGCCGGGAAAGCGAGGACGTCGAGAAGCGCTATTTCGAGGGACGCTATCGCGGGCTGCCACTGATCAGGCAGGGCTGACCATGGTGAGTTCGAGCAAGTCGTTTGATCGAAAAGCGTCACGCTTCAAACCACAGCCCAAAGTGCTGGTGCTCTGCGAGGACAGTAAGTCGGGAAAGCGTTATCTGGAGGAGGCCGCGTTTCACTTTCGGGCCCGGGCTCAGGTTGAGATCGTCCATTGCGGCGTGACACACCCGAGCGGTATCGTGGAGCGGGCGGTGATGCGGCAGAAACGCTTTGACAAGGTATTTTGTGTGGTGGATCGCGATACACATCTGTGTTTCGAGCGCGCGTTGAATACAGCCAGATCGCATCCAAAAATCTACGTTATCGCATCGTATCCGTGTTTCGAGTTCTGGCTTCTTTTGCACTTTGGTTTCAGTCGCAAGCCATTCCGGGCCGTGGGGAAAAGCTCCCCAGGTGACCTGGTGAGCAAGTGCTTGAGGACGAAACCCGACATGGCGGGCTATGAGAAGGGTAGGGACATCAGTTATTTCACTCAGTTGCTGGGTGAGCCGTTCCAGCGGGCGAGAACGCTTGCGCCGAAAGTGCTTGAGGACGTCGCCGTCAGTGGTGAGCCCAATCCCAGTACGGAAATCCATTTGCTGATGGATGAGTTCGAGACCTTATCCAGGCCGCAACTGATCTAGCACCCTGCATCGTGCCCGCCTCCCTGCGGGCAGGTTGCTGATATTTAGCGACTCACCTTCCACGCATCCCCAGCCGGCGCCCTCCCATGGTCATACGGCTTGCCAATCCACATATAAATCAACCCCAAACCAATCACAATGGCCGTGCTCAACACCATCGCATAATTCACGTACCACGCCGCATCCGGCGTACGTGGCCAGGCCATGTTGATGATCGCGCCGACGCCATACACCAGCGCGCCGATGTTCACCGGCCAGCCCCACGCGCCGAGGGTGAATTTGCCGCTGGGTTTCCAGCCTTTCATACGCGCGTACAAAGCGGCCAGCACGATCATCTGGAACGCGAGGTAGATGCCGATGGCGGCGAAGCTGACGATGGTGGCCACGGCGTCTTGCAGGAAGAAGCCGAGGGCGATGATCAGGGCGGGCAGGACGCCGGACACGAACAGCGCGGCAACCGGCACCTGAGTGGTAGGAGAAATCTTTTTCAGCAGTCGGCTGCCGATGACCATTTCGTCGCGAGCGTAGGAATACAGCAGACGACTCGCCGCAGCCTGCAGGCTGATGACGCAGGAGATGAAGGAAATCATTACCACGCCCATCACCACTTTCGAGCCGACCGGGCCGAAGGCGTTGTTGAGGATGGTGGTGACCGGGTCTTTATCGGTGCCGTTGATCACCGCTTGCATGTCCGGCACGGCGAGGATCAGCGCCAGGCAGGCGAACATCGCCGCGATGCCGCCGATGTAAATGGTCATGCGCATGGCCACCGGGATTTTCGCGCTCGGGTTCGGGGTTTCTTCGGCAACGTCGCCGCAGGCCTCGAAGCCGTAGTAGAGGAACATCCCCGCCAGCGACGCGGTGAGGAACGCCGGCAGGTATGAGCCATCAACGCTGATGTCGAAGGTGTTGAACAGCACGCTCAGCGGTTGGTGGCGCTCGAAGATCAGCAGGTACACGCCGACGATTACCGCGCCGACCAATTCGCAGAGGAAGCCGAACATGGCGATACGCGCCAGCACTTTGGTGCCGCTCAGATTGACCAGCGTGGCGAACAAGGTCAGCACCAGCGCGATGACGATGTTGGTGTTGTTGCTCGGTTCAAACCCGAGCATCGCCGCCAGATACGGGCCGGCACCGACGGCCACCGCCGCGATGGTCACGCATAGGGCGATGGAGTAGATCCAGCCGACCATCCACGCCCATTTCTTGCCGACCAGACGTCGCGCCCATGGATAGACGCCACCGGAAATCGGGAACTGCGAAACCACTTCGCCGAAGATCAGGCACACCAGCAACTGCCCGCAGCCGACCAGCAAGTAGGCCCAGAACATCGGTGGCCCGCCGGCGGCGAGGCATAGGCCGAACAGGGTATAAACCCCTACGACCGGTGACAGATAAGTGAAGCCCAAAGCGAAGTTTTCCCACAGGCTCATGCTGCGGTTGAAGTTCGAGGTGTAGCCGAGTTTGCGCAGTTGTTCGGCATCGCTGTCGGCAACGGCGGCCGAGAATTCGGGTGAGGCACTCATGGGTGTTTGCTCCGGGAAATCGGCAGATTTCGGATGGCCGAGGCCGTGGCGGGGCTTTGCGGGCGCCGCCCGGGTCGGTGGTTATTGTTAGGTGTTGAATCCTGGTGGTGCGTGTGGCCGGTTTCTGCCTTGAAGCCGGAGTTGACGCCATCGCGAGCAGGCTCACTCCTACAGGTTGAAATGCGATTCCTTGTAGGAGCTAGCCTGCTGGCGATGCTTTAGTGCTTGAACATCACATGCCGAACCGTGGTGTAGTCCTCCAGCCCGTACATGGACATGTCCTTGCCATAACCGGACAATTTCTGACCGCCATGCGGCATTTCGCTGACGAGCATGAAGTGCGTGTTGACCCAGGTGCAGCCGTACTGCAACCGCGCCGACAAGCGATGGGCGCGTCCGACATCCGCCGTCCACACCGAGGACGCGAGGCCATAGTCGGAATCGTTGGCCCACTCCAGCGCCTGCGCTTCATCGGTGAACTTGGTCACCGACACCACCGGCCCGAACACTTCGCGACGGACGATTTCGTCATCTTGTTGCGCGTCAGCCAGCACCGTCGGTTCGAAGAAGAAGCCGTTGCCTTCCACAGCCTTGCCACCGGTGATCAAGCGAATGTGCGACTGCGCCACGGCACGCTCGACGAACGCGGCGACGCGGTCGCGATGCTGCGCGGTGATCAACGGTCCCAACTCGGTCGACGGATCATCCTGCAAGCCGAATTTGATGCTGCTCACCGCCGCGCCAAGCTTCTCGACAAACTTGTCGTAAATGCCCTGCTGCGCGTAGATCCGGCACGCGGCGGTGCAGTCCTGCCCGGCGTTGTAGAAACCGAACGTACGGATGCCTTCGACGGCGGCATCGATGTCGGCGTCGTCGAAGATGATCACCGGCGCCTTGCCGCCCAGTTCCATGTGCATGCGTTTGACGCTGTCGGCGGTGCTGGAAATGATGTTCGAACCAGTGGCGATCGAGCCGGTCAGCGAGACCATGCGCACTTTCGGATGCGTGACCAACGGGCTGCCGACGCTAGGACCGCGACCGAACACCAGATTGAGTACACCGGCCGGGAAGATTTCCGACGCCAGTTCGGCCAGACGCAATGCGGTCAGCGGGGTTTGCTCCGACGGTTTGAGCACCACGGTATTACCGGCGGCCAGCGCCGGAGCGATTTTCCAGGCGACCATCATCAGCGGGTAGTTCCACGGCGCGATGGACGCGATCACGCCCACCGGGTCGCGGCGGATCATCGAGGTGTGGCCGGGCAGGTATTCGCCACCGGCCGAACCGCTCATGCAACGGCTGGCGCCGGCGAAGAAACGGAACACATCGGCAATCGCCGGGATCTCGTCGTTCAGTGCGGCGCTGTAGGGTTTGCCGCAGTTGTCGGATTCGAGTTTGGCCAGTTCCTCGCCATGAGCTTCGATGGCGTCGGCGAGTTTGAGCAGCAGCAGCGAACGGTCTTTCGGCGTGGTTTGCGACCACTCGGCGAAGGCGTTGTCGGCGGCGCGCACGGCGGCGTCGACCTGGGCCTCGGAGGCTTCGTTGATCTCCACCAGTATGCTGCCGAGCGCCGGGTTGAGCACCGGTTGGGCCGGGCCTTCGCCGTTAACCAGGTGGCCGTTGATCAAGAGTCTGGTTTGCATGTTGTTGTCCTCACTAACACTTTTATTGTTCTGGCCGAATCGATAACCCTGTGGGAGCGAGCCTGCTCGCGAAAGCGGTGTGTCAGCCGACATCAATGCTGGATGTGTCGGCTTCTTCGCGAGCAGGCTCGCTCCCACAGGGGGATTTTGGTGTTTGTCAGATATTCATTTCCCACCACTGCCCGCGACACTCTCGCCACCCCGGGTCAGGTAATACGCGCCGAGAATCGGCAGCATGGTCACCATCATCACCAGCATGGCAACCACGTTGGTCACCGGCACATCCCGTGGCCGGCTCAGTTGATTGAGCAGCCACAACGGCAACGTGCGCTCATGCCCGGCGGTGAACGTGGTGACGATGATTTCGTCGAACGACAGCGCAAAGGCGAGCATGCCGCCGGCCAGCAACGCCGAGCCGAGGTTCGGCAGGATGATGTAGCGAAAGGTCTGCCAACCATCGGCACCCAGATCCATCGAGGCTTCGATCAAACTTTGCGAAGTACGCCGCAGACGGGCGATGACGTTGTTGTAGACGATCACCACGCAGAAGGTCGCGTGACCAACGATGATGGTGAACATCCCCGGCTCGATCCCCAGTGTCTTGAACGTCGCCAGCAGCGCGATCCCGGTGATGATCCCCGGCAGCGCGATCGGCAAAATCAGCATCAGCGAAATGCCCTGCTTGCCGAAGAAATCGCGGCGGTACAACGCTGCCGAAGCCAGCGTACCGAGCACCATCGCGATCAAGGTGGCGATGGCGGCAATCTGCAGCGAAAGCTTGATCGCCTCCAGCACATCCGGCCGCGAAAACGCCACGCTGAACCAGTGCAGGGTGAAGCCCTTCGGCGGAAAGCTGAACGCGGCTTCCTCGATGTTGAAGGAGTAAAGAAAGATGATCAGGATCGGGAAGTGCAGAAACACCAACCCGCCCCAGGCGGCAATGCGCAGGCCCAGTGAAGCGCGCTCAGAGTGCATCGAAGGCCCCCAGTCGTTTGACGATGGACAGGTAAACCGCGATCAACACAATCGGCACCAACGTGAACGCTGCGGCCATCGGCATGTTGCCGATCGCACCTTGCTGCGCGTAGACCATGCTGCCGACGAAGTAGCCCGGCGGGCCCACCAGTTGCGGCACGATGAAATCGCCCAGGGTCAGCGAAAACGTGAAGATCGAGCCGGCAGCAATCCCCGGAATCGACAACGGCAAAATCACCTGCATGAAGGTCTGGCGCGGCCTGGCGCCGAGGTCGGCGGAGGCCTGCAGCAGTGACGGCGGCAGACGTTCCAGCGAAGCCTGAATCGGCAGGATCATGAACGGCAGCCAGATGTAGACGAACACCATGAAGCGCCCCAAGTGCGAGGTCGACAGGGTGCTGCCGCCCACTCCGGGAATGCCGAGGATGAACTGCAACACCGGCTCCAGTCCCAAATGTTGCACGAACCACTGCGCGACACCGCCCTTGGCCAGCAGCAACGTCCAGGCGTAGGCCTTGACGATGTAACTGGCCCACATCGGCATCATCACCGCGATGTAGAAAAACGCCTTGGTCTTGCCCGTGGTGTAGCGCGCCATGTAATAGGCAATCGGGAACGCGACGATGGCGCTGGCGATCGACACGACGATGGCCATGCTCAGCGTGCGCAGGATGATGTCGAAGTTCGACGGCTGAAACAGCGCGGCAAAATTCGCCAGGGTCAGGTCAGGGGTGACCGCCATGGTGAAGTCGTCGAAGGTGTAGAAACCCTGCCACAACAGCACCAGCAGCGAGCCGAGGTAGATCGCGCCAAACCACAGCAACGGCGGCACCAGCAGCAGCGACAGATACAGGTTCGGCTTGCGATAGAGCAGGTTGGAGAACCGCCGCAACGGCGGTGCTTGAGTCATCGCGAGCGTGCTCATTTCAGACCCCGCTCGCGACGGTATCATGCAGCGGGATCATCGCTTCCCGCGCCCAGCGTGCGCTCAGGCGCTGGCCGGTCTGGTGTTGTGCGCTGCTGTCGATCCACTGATTGTTGGCGTGGCTGATGCTCAGGGTCTGGCCGTTTTCCAGCGTCAGTTCATAGCGCGTGGCGCTGCCCTGATACTGGATGTCGTGGAGCAGACCACTGACTTCGATTTCATGGCTGGCGAGCGGCCCTTCGGCGAAACGCACGTGTTCGGGGCGAATCGAAAACGGCTGCGGATGGCCGCTGAGCTGGCGCGCCAGATCGCCGCGAATCACGTTCGAGGTGCCGACGAATTCGGCGACGAAGGTGGTGGTCGGTTTCATGTACAGATTGCGCGGGGTGTCGACCTGTTCGATGCGGCCCTTATTGAACACCGCCACGCGGTCGGACATCGACAGTGCTTCGGTCTGATCGTGAGTGACGAAGATGAAAGTGATGCCAAGCTGGCGTTGCAGCTTCTTCAGTTCACTCTGCATCTGCTCGCGCAGTTTCAGGTCGAGGGCGCCCAACGGCTCATCAAGCAACAGCACCCGTGGGCGATTGACCAAGGCGCGGGCGAGGGCGACACGCTGGCGCTGACCGCCGGACAACTGCACCGGTTTGCGTGCGCCGTAGCCACCGAGGGCGACCATGTCCAACGCCTCTTCGGCGCGCTTGTGGCGCTCGGTTTTGCTCACGCCTTTGACCTTCAAGCCATAGGCGACGTTGTCCAGCACGTTCATGTGTGGGAACAGTGCGTAATCCTGGAAGACGGTATTCACATCACGTTGATACGGCGGCAGACCGGCGGCTTCCGCGCCGTGAATGCGGATTGAGCCGGCGCTCGGTTGTTCGAAACCGGCGATCAGGCGCAGGCAGGTGGTCTTGCCAGAGCCGGAAGGGCCGAGCATGGAAAAGAACTCGCCGTCCTGGATATCGATGGAAACCCGGTCAACGGCTTTCACTTCGCCGAACTGCCGGGAAACGTTGGTGAACTGGACTGCAAGCGTCATGGTGCGGTGCTCCAAAAAGGCGTGGGCCGTCGCAGCGGTCCTCGCCTGGACTTCTGAAAAAACTGAAACATCTAACGGTGAATGCGATCCGCTTTTAGCGCCCTCTCCCTCAGGGGGGAGAGGGGGAAAGGGAGTTAGACCAAGTTGCTCTCGGGCTTACCTGCCGCCCATGATCGCAATGTAGTCCTGAGTCCAGCGGCTATAAGGCACGAACTTGCCGCCCTCGGCCTGCGGGGTTTTCCAGAAGGCGATCTTGTCGAACTGGTCGAAGCCATTGGTCTTGCAACCCTCGGCGCCGAGCAGTTCGCTCTCCTTGCACGCCGCCGGCACGGCTGGCAGCGAACCAAACCACGCCGCCACGTCACCCTGGACTTTCGGCTGCAACGACCAGTCCATCCACTTGTAGGCGCAGTTCGGATGCTTGGCTTCGGCGTGCAGCATGGTGGTGTCGGCCCAACCGGTGGCGCCTTCTTTCGGGATGGTCGAGGCGATCGGTTGTTTCTCGTTGATCAGGCCGTTGACCTGATACGGCCAGGCGCTCGACGCCACCACGCCTTCGTTCTTGAAGTCGCTCATCTGTACCGTGGTGTCGTGCCAGTAACGGTGAATCAATGGCTGCTGCGCGCGCAGCAGATCGAGCACGGCCTTGTACTGCGCTTCGGTGAGTTGATACGGATCCTTGATCCCCAGCTCAGGTTTGGCGGTCTTCAGGTACAGCGCCGCGTCGGCGATGTAGATCGGGCCGTCATAGGCCTGCACGCGACCCTTGTTCGGTTTGCCGTCGGGGAAATTCTGCGCGTCGAACAGGACGTTCCAGCTGGTCGGCGGCGTCTTGAACACGTTGGTGTTGTACATCAGCACGTTCGGACCCCACTGATACGGGGTGCCGTAGGTCTGGTTGTTGACCACATACCACGGCGCATCTTTCAGCCGTGGGTCGAGGGTGTTCCAGTTCGGGATCAACGCGGTGTTGATCGGTTGTACGCGCTTGCCGACGATCAACCGCAGCGAGGCATCGCCCGAAGCGGTGACCAGATCGTAACCACCCTTGGCCATCAGGCTGACCATCTCGTCGGAGGTGGCGGCAGTCTTCACATTGACCTTGCAGCCGGTTTCCTTCTCGAAACCGCTCACCCAGTCGTAGGCCTTGTCGCTCTCGCCACGTTCGATGTAACCCGGCCAGGCGACAATATCCAGCTGACCTTCGCCGGCGCCGACAGCCTTCAGCGGCTCGGCAGCTTGCAGGCTGGCGCTGGCCAGCAAGGCTGTGGTGATTGCACTGAACAGTGCGGTCTTGTGCACGAACATGGTTGAACCCTCTTCTTTAAATTATGGTCGGGGCAGTTGTGAACGCGGTGAAGCCATGCCGTTTTGCGGCTTGTTATTAGCGTAGTCAGAGATGCTGGCCGTGGCGGGCCATGATGTGCCGCACCACGCTGTAGTCCTGCAGCGAATCACTGGATAAGTCTTTGCCGTATCCGGAGCGTTTCAGCCCGCCGTGGGGCATTTCGCTGACCAGCATGAAATGGCTGTTGATCCAGGTGCAGCCGTACTGCAAGCGGGCGGCGACCTGCATTGCCTTGTCCAGATTCTGCGTCCACACCGACGAGGCGAGGCCGTATTCGGAATCGTTGGCCCAGTCCACGGCTTGCGCGAGTTCGTCGAAGCGGGTCACGGTCACCACCGGGCCGAACACTTCGCGCTGGACGATTTCATCGCTCTGCTTGCAACCGGCCAGCAACGTCGGTTGGTAGAAGAATCCGGCGCCGGAATGCACCGCCGCGCCGGTCACCCGCTCGATGTGCGGCTGGCCGAGTGCGCGCTCGACGAAACTGGCGACGCGGTCGCGCTGGCGGGTGCTGATCAGCGGGCCGATCTCGTTGTCGGCATCGCGCTTGCCGGCGAAGCGCAGGCTGCTGACTGCTGCGCCGAGTTCGGCGATCAGTTTGTCGTGAATCCCGGCCTGGGCGTAGATGCGGCACGCCGCGGTGCAATCCTGCCCGGCGTTGTAGTAACCGTAGGTGCGCACGCCGTCGACCACCGCTTGAATGTCGGCGTCGTTGCAGACGATCACCGGGGCCTTACCGCCAAGCTCCAAGTGTGTGCGTTTCAGGGTTTTCGCTGCAGCCTGGAGAATCTTCTGCCCGGTGACGATATCGCCGGTCAGCGACACCATGCGCACTTTCGGATGGCCAACAAGGTGGCTGCCGACGCCTTCACCGCCACCGCAGATGATGTTGATCACCCCGCGCGGCAGGATCTCGGCGAGTGCTGGCGCCAGTGCGAGGATCGACAGCGGTGTGTGTTCCGACGGCTTGAACACCAGCGTATTGCCGGCGGCGAGGGCCGGGGCGATTTTCCACGCGGCCATCATGATCGGGTAGTTCCACGGCGCAATCGACGCCACCACGCCAATCGGATCGCGACGCACCATGCTGGTGTAACCCGGCAGGTACTCGCCACTGAGCTGACCGGTCTGGCAGCGCACGGCACCAGCGAAGAAGCGGAACACGTCGACGGTGGCGGTCAGATCGTCCTGCCGCGCCAGGTGCAGCGGCTTGCCGCAGTTCAGCGCTTCGAGGCGGGCGAGGTAATCGGCGTGTTTTTCGACGGCGTTGGCGATGTCCAGCAGCAGACTGGAACGTTGTTGCGGCGTGGTGCGCGACCATTCGGCAAAGGCGCGGTGGGCGGCGAGAATCGCGGTTTCGACCTGCTCGGTGCTGGCCTCGGCGATGTGGGTGAGGATTTCACCGCTGGCCGGGTTGAGGATCGGTTCGACAAAACCCTGCCCGGCGACCAGTTCGCCGTCGATCAACAACGCGGTACACATCGGGGTCTGCACGCCAGCCATTTTCCGCGATCTCTTTTCTTGTGTGGTCATTGTGGCTCCCGTGCCCGGGAGCCGACCGTCTTATAGATGCAGCAAGACTAGTGCGCGGCTCCGAGGTCGACAAATTCTAAATACTGAAGGTGGCATTCGATTAAATAGATGGCTTGCGTCCGCCGTGCGGTTGTTCGCGGGCCACAGTCAAAAACGGGTCGACCAGAGCGGGACGTGCAGTACCGCGGCGCCAGGCCAGACCGACATCGAGGGTCTGGTTGAGGTCGGCAATCGGCCGCGCTTCGATGATGTCGCCCTCCAGTGACCATGGGCGATAAGTCATGTCCGGCTGGATCGACACACCCAAACCCGCCGCCACCAGACTTCGCACCGCCTCGGTGGATGCGGTTCTGAGAGTGATCTTCGGTTGCAGCCCGGCACCGCGCCACAAGCGCTGGGCATTGCGATCCATCTCGTCGACGTTCAGTTGAATCAGCGGCTCGCGAGCGACGTCGGCGAGGTTGATGCTGTCGTGTTCCAGCAGCGGATGCTGGGCCGGCAGCCACAGACGGTGCGGTGAGTGGGTCAGCACTTCGGTCTGCAGGGCGTGGCGGTCTTCGAGGTTGGACAGGATCAGCACGCCGACATCGATCTCGCCGCTGACCAGCAAATGCTCGATGTACGGCCGCTCGTCCTCCATCACCCGGATCTCGACATTGGGATAGGCACGCTGGAACCGGGTGAGCAAATCGGCGAGGTAATAACCGGCGACCAGGCTGGTTACGCCGACGATCAACTGTCCGGCGACCTGATCGGTACTTTGTTGCAGGCTGCGTTTGGCGTTATCCACGGTTGCCAGAATCAGGTGCGCCTGGCGCAGGAACTGATGGCCTTGATGGGTCAGGGTCATGCCCTTGGCGTGGCGGCTGAACAGGCTGACGCCGATCTCTTCTTCCAGTTGCTGAATCGCCAGGGTCAGGGTCGATTGGGAAATGAACGCGGTTTGCGCGGCGGCGGAGATAGAGCCGGTCTCGGCCACCGCGATGAAGTGGCGGATCTGACGCAGGGTCATCATGAGGAGGGTACCCGGTGGGCGGTTTTTATAGATTGGCCTGAGTGTATATCTATTTTCACGAAGGACTGCTGCAGGCGGAGCAACATCTGGAAGCACACTTGCAGGCCGGGCAGGGGCACTTTCGAACTAGGCTGAGGGCTTGATAGATCCGGATAACCCCTGTTTTGGAGGCGGAACATGAACACCCGTGGATTGCTCGATCAACTTCTCAAGTCCGGCCAGGATCTGTTGCAGAACAAGGCCGGTGGCGCGCAGAACAAACCGGCGGCTGGCGGCCTTGGCGGTTTGCTTGGCGGGTCTTCAGGCTCCGGTGCGCTGGGCGGCTTGTTCTCGGGTGCGGGCGGTGGTGCGCTGGCGGCCGGGGCGATGGGCCTGCTGCTCGGCAGCAAAAAAGCGCGCAAGGTTGGCGGCAAAGTCGCGGTCTACGGCGGCCTCGCTGCCCTTGGTGTGCTGGCCTACAAGGCTTACGGCAACTGGAACGCACAAAAGGGCACGGCCCCACAAACCGAACCGCAGACGCTGGATCGACTGCCGCCCGCGCAAGCCGAGCAGCACAGTCAGGCGATTCTCAAAGCATTGGTCGCTGCAGCCAAAGCTGACGGCCATATCGATGACCGCGAACGTCAACTGATTGAAGGCGAATTCACCAGACTCGACAACGATCAGGAGCTACAGCACTGGCTGCACGCCGAACTCAACAAACCCCTCGACCCAGCCGATGTCGCCCGCGCCGCCGGCACCCCGGAAATGGCCGCGGAGATGTACATCGCCAGCGTGATGCTGGTGGATGAGGAAAGCTTTATGGAGAAGTCGTATCTGGATGAACTGGCGCGCCAGTTGAAGCTGGAGCCGAGGTTGAAGGTGGAGTTGGAGAAGCAGGTGCGGTTGGCGACAGTCTGATTTTCGTTGTTGGCTGCGGGCGCCGCTGGCTTGGATGCCTCAGTGCAATCCAGCGGCCTTGCACGCTTCGACAAACGTAGCGCCTTTATTGTCCATGGCAGTCTTGACCATTTGATTGGCTTTCACCAGTGCAGCACTGGGCTTGGCCCATTGCTCAGGTGGCAGCGGCTGAGACCATATTTGCACTTGTTCCGGGAGAGCAGGCCGGCCTTTGCGGTGCGCCCATTCGGCGAGCATGTAAGGCATTTTCCAGAAGCTCAGCACGCGCCACATGTACCAGCGACGCAGCGGCCAATAGGATTTTTTCGAGTAACCGTAGTGCTCTCGCTGCCCGGGTGTCAGATTGTCGCCGCCCTCGTCCAGCGAACCCATCGCGCGCGCGTCTTCGCGCTCGATGTCAAAGGTGTGCAGCCCTTCGTACGGTTTGAGCCGATCCCCGGTGGGAATCAAACCCAGTGCTTTTAGCATCGGGTTTGGCACATCGACCAATTGACCGTCTTCCATGTAATTACGAATCGACGTCCACATTCCCAAAGCGTGCGCATCGCTGGGTTGTGGCAGCAGGAGGAACTGCACTTTGTCCTGCTCTTCATCCTCCAGACCCATGCCGAACGTGTATTGCCGAGTGGCGCCGTAACTGGTGACGCCTTGGGTGTTAGAGACCCAGGCGACGACATTTTCCCAAGGTACGATCAGGATGCGGTGGGTTTTACTGTCGACGTAGCAGATTTCGCGGCGTTGACGATTGAAGCGGACGGGGTAGGTTTTTGCTGCTTTGAAGACGCCGGAGAACATTCCGTAAGCGTAAGCACCCAGTGGAATAAGCAGTAGGAGTGATCCTGTGGCAAACACCTGCAGAAAGCCTGCAACCGTGTCGAGAAAATCTCGATCAATACCGGGCGGCTGAAAGGTACAGAGCCAGATGGATATGAGTACAGGGACTATGAATGCGGTACTTATCATCATCCATATTCCAGCCGCAAAGATTTTTCCTTGCTCGACCATTCCCCAATTGCTACCCCCTAGCTCTAAAAAACTATCGTTCATTTCTGAGAAATTACGGCGAGATGACTGAGGCTGGCCTGTATAAACCGGTAATGGCGACAGAAACAAAGTCTCACTCAATGCCTTTACGCGTAGTTCCCCGGCGTGAGGTCGCTGGCTTCGGATCTCCGGCCTGGATTCGGCAATGGGGGATTTCTCTTTGCGTTTTAACAGATTTTTAAACATCGATAGTCGCCAAATCTTCTTTTGTGAAAAGCATGAATTGAGATCTGCTTGTTTTGACCGGGAACGTATCAATTGACTCTATCCTAAACACTCCATCAGTTGGAATACGCGTATAGGGTGCCCCAGTGATGTGCCAATCCTTTACTTCGAAGCAGGTTTCGTGAATGACGTCTCGTGCGGCTTCTAATTGATATGCAATGTTGAAAGCCAAGGAAAAATCCGGTACTTGCAATGAATCACTAATGGGCAAATGGAGCGTTAATGCTTCCTTTCCCTTGCTAGCGATTACGAATCGCGTAGCCCAGGCTGCACTACAATTTTTCCAGCTAAAAAGAAACGGCCCGGGGCCAATGCTTCTGTGTGTGGTATCGCGATATCTCTCGTATGCTTGAAGTCGCAATTTTCGACTGTCCATTTCCTCTGTGCTGATCCCTGGCATTATCAGCTTCAGATAGGTTTTTTTGTCTTTGCGGATCATTTCGCATGTTGGTTTTTGTACCACTTTTGCCAGTTCATTCCACTCATCCTGAAAGCTGCGATTCTTGCTCTCATTCCCCCATACACTACTTTTCATCCATTTTTGCAGATCGTCTAAATTGAAGTAGTTGTAAAGACCTTCTCCAACCAGCTGCAGGGCTGTAGCGATCAAGCCTATCAGGTTGGCGCGAGCTGCGATGGCTAAAAGGCGAGGGCTGGCCTCTGCCCATGCAAGAGCTCGCAACTCGGTCGGTGCCTTCATAATGTTTGTGGCGATGGTCCCCGTATGCTTGGCCGCCCAAGTATTTGTACCAACCAGTATTCCATCACCTGCGATTTGCATCGTTGTTGCGCCCAAACTCTTATAGTCTCCTTGTGCCAGAGCTTTACCCCACTGAAGAGAATGTTTGCCAAGATCAATTGCTGCAGCCGCCATTCCAAATCCGAACGCCCCCAATCCCGCGATACCGCTCCAGCGGCCTAAACGGCTCATGGTGGTCAATTTTCCTGCGGCACTCTCCATCTGCTCGATATGCGCTTGGAAGATGGTGACGGATAATCCTTGGACTGACGCGAAACCCGCAGACGACATCCCTATGAATGATTCAAAGACCGTAAATTTCTCAGATGCGGTAGTGGTTGTCTTTGTTGCAATAGAACTCATCGCCTCAATAAACTTCTGCCCCTGAATCACAAACAACGCAAACGCAATCCCATCCCCCTTCGACTTCATGGCTCCCACGAGCGGCTTGTTAAAAGTCCCCGTCGCGCGGAAGTCTCGGGCCGTCCTGCCCATCTCGGCACGCAACTGCGGGTCCAGTCCGTCGATCACCGTACCGATTTTCGCCGGACCGTCGGCGCCTACCGTCAAGGCGTCGCTGAGCCTTACTTCCAATGGCAGTAGCGAGTTTTTGATTTGGGTAATTTGTTGGTTGTAGTCCACTAGTCTGTTCGGGTTGCCCGAGCCGCTGGATTGCAGGGCCAATTCGCGATTACGCAGCTTGTAGGTTTCCTTTAAATGACTGCGTAGGTTCAATGCCTGATCGCGAGCAAGGTTGAAAGCGTTAATTTCAGCAGCGGTGGCCCCTCGCAACGTCAGTCCCTGGCGGGAGAATTCGCGCAACAACTGCAATCGCGCCGGCGCGCCGATCTTGCGGATGTAGCTGTTGGGGTCGATAGTCTGCGCGCGCGCGAAGGCGTCGTGAGCCTTGCCCAGTTGGTCGGCAATTCTCATCTGTCGAGCCGGGTTGTAGGCTTCGTCCAGCATGCTTTGCATGCCCTTGAACTGAGTGCTCAATTTGGCGTAGTTGGGCAGGCGCTCGGTCATCAGGCTGTGGAACTGGTTGGTCAGCACGTTGACGTTGGCCAGGTTCTCCTTGGTGGAGATCACATTGATCGAGAAACTGCTCAAGTCGGCAAGTTTTTTGGCTACGTCGACTTGTGCGGCCAGGGTCAGGGTGTCTAGCCCAGGTACGGCAATCAGTAGATTGGATTCCATATAGGCCGCAAGTTTTGCGACTGCGGCAGGATCTGCACACATGGCAGCAACACAGACGAATTCGGTTTCCAGACGATGCTTGATTTGCGCATCAAGTTTGAAATCGTAGTACCAAGCGGCTCCGTGAAAGTAGCCACTGGTAAACATCGTCAGGCGATCGTCACGGATATTTTGCAGCCGTCCGTGCCAGTGACTCAGCAGCATTTGCTGTTTGACGAGAAACGACTCCATCTCTGCTCGGTTAACCAGATCATCGACACCGCGTTGACCCAGATCCTTGCCATGCAATGCGTACCAGCTTTGCAGGCTCAGTTTGTTCAAAGTGCTTTGGTGTTTACGGTAGAGCGGGTCGCCCAAAGAGTCCGTCATGTCCATGTAGGCTCGAGCATAAGGATCCGTCTCTGCCATTTTCCGCCAATGTGCCTCGTCCCCGTAGATCCCAGGGTCAAAAGTATCCCGGCGAACCTTTAGATACTCATATATTTTCGCCTGTTGTTCTTCGTTGGTTTCATCTTTCAACGCCTTGACATCAGGGTCTGTTTTGCTCAAAGCGTCGAGCCGTGGCCCGTTGACGTCATAGAGTGACTGGATGTAAGAACCAGAAAGGTATTGAGCCTGAGACCTGTCATCGGCACTCCATTGCTCAATCCAGTCAGCCACTTTCAACTGCGCACTGGCCAGATCACGCATCACGCCAATGTCGTCACGCAGCACCAGAAACAGGTAATCATCCTTATAAGGGCCTTGTACGTTACTGATCAGACTCTCAATGGTGGTTTGCTTGAAGAGCTGCTGATCCTCCCAATGATAAGCCACGCCTTCCATCGGATTTGAGCCGTCTGGTTTGGCATCGGATCTAGACTGATCTTCCTTGACCTCCGCCAGCCAACTCTCCGCCTGCCGCTTGCTCAACAAATGCTCTCCACCCTTTTCCGGGCAGGCGCTTGCCAGTTCGAGCTGTTGCATCAAGCGCTTGCGCTCATCCCTGGAAATGAGCACTTGCGAGCATTTGAAGGCCGTCCACTGAATCTCGGAGTAGCTGGCGTACAAGGTGTGTTGGCGCGTGAACACCAGGTGCGGCTCACCGACCGAACTGGTTCGGGTGTCGCCCGACACTTCCTGACTGTTCCACAGCAGTTTGGTGATCTGGCCGTTCTCGATGCGGTATTCGTGCAGGTAACCGGTGGTGCCATTGACGATGTACAGATAGCCATCGCGCAGCAAGCGAATGCCCAGCGGCTGGCTTTTGGTTTTGTACGGCATCGACAGCTCGGAAGCCGGATCAAGGTGTTGAACCAGACCGTAGCGCAGAGGCAGCAGTTGCACTTTCTTGTTCATCAGCGGGCATACGCCCAGCGGTACACGAGTGTCCTTGGACGGCTTGGCCATCGCGGCAGTATTGGCACTGGGTTTTGGTGTTTGATGAGCAGTCACGATAGGCTTCCTTGTCGATCGGCGGCACGGTATTCGGCCAGTTCGGCAGCGCGCTCCACGCGTTTGAGTGGTACTTCAGGCGTTGATTCCATTAGTAGCTGAACGATATCGGGATGATCAGTGACTGGCTCACCGGCGAGGTAACCAAAGACATTCGCGTAGAGCGTGATTTCCTGTTCGGAAGTGAAGCCCTTTTGATAGGCGTCATCTGCGAGCGCTTGAGCGTACGGGCGTCGATCCTCTGGTGCAAACGTCGCCATGAAGTCCGCAAAGTGAGTATGAAGGTGCTCATTCAGACCTGAGACGAAGTTACGAAACTCGACTTCACCCAACGCGGTGAGTTCCTGATCCGTCAAGCGATAGGTGTCGGGTTCGGTAGAGGCGGGTTCAGGGCGGGTGTGTTGCTTCCAGTTGATTTCAACACCGTCCGGCAGGCAGACATGGCTTATCGGGCCAAACCAGCGCGCGCTGCTGTTTTTTTCAGCCAGGCCAAATAGCTGGTGCATCACCGCGGGGTCGGCAATGCGTGGCATGACTTCGATACCGCTCGAGTGTTCCACGCTGAGTAGATTGCGCCAATGTCTCCATAGATCATGAGCATCAGCGTCGCTGAAAAGCAGGTAACCCCATTCCTCAGATGCATGCTCTTTGAAGTAAGCCAAGAGCGGGTCGCTGGCACCCTTCAGAGCGATCAAATAGGGCGAAATATCTGCCAGATCCTGCCAGCGAGTGGACTGGTACAGGCTGTAGGCCTGGTTGTCCCACTGAAACAATTGCTGCGCAAGGTTGGGAACACTGACGCCATCCAGCAGCAGAAAGGCTGGAATTTTCCATGGCAGATCATTCGGGAGCGGCGGTAGCTCGATCATTTACTGGGCCTCCTTTTGCGCGGCCAGTCTGGCGGCTTCGCATACTGCACAAATCGGCTTCTTCTGCAGCAACGCCTGCCGCTGCGCAGGCACCAACACCTGCCCCGCTGTATCCGCATCCGCCTGCTTCAACGGCCCCGGCAACAGCGGCGCAGTTGGGGTGCCGCTGCCGGGGCTGCCGCCGGAGTTGATGTTGATCGTCGGGCCGCTCATG